>JAESQI010000241.1 GCA_016765255.1 Robiginitomaculum sp.
CCAATCAGATGGGTTTTAGTTTCCACCACTGCATCCAACCAAGGGTGACGACCACCGCGCCAAGGAAAGCGGGCTTCATATTCCACATCAACGCGGCTTGCCGGCCAATCAATATCTTGTAAATGCGGCAAACCTGTCATCAATTCAGGCCGCTCGATAAACCACCCGAAAGCATTTACCGCCAACGCAGCACTACTTTGGGGGCTTGCAAATTTTCCGCTTTCAATTTCATTACCACTCGCATTCCCTAATCGGTCAACAACATAATTTGCGGGAATTCCTAGAAGAAAAAGTTCGGTGTTCATTAGCGCCTTATAAAACACCAAATACAAATTTGTCAAGTTTTGAGACCCCGTTCAGCAAATTCCTCTTCTGCACACGAAGATATCCACATCATGGCCACGATAGATATTTATATTATTTATCTTGTCGGTAATCATCTATACTCCCTACATGAACACCAAATTCCCAGACGGGTTTATGTATAGGCCTGAATATTTCAGTCGCGCAGGACAGCAGTCCTTGATGGACGCGGTGACCGAGGCCGTGCGTGGGGACGCGCCGTTTTTTCAAGGGCGGATGCCGCGTACGGGGCAAGCGATTTCTGTGGTGGGGAGTAATTTTGGGCCTCTAGGATGGGTAGCGGATATTGACGGGTATCGCTACGCCCCAACCCACCCCAAAACGGGGGAAGCTTGGCCGCCAATGCCGCAAATGCTCCTCGATATTTGGGATGATTTGACGAACTATCCCGCACCGCCCGAAGCCTGCTTGATTAACTGGTATAGAGAAGGCAATAAAATGGGTATGCATGTGGATCGGGACGAGCAAGACGTGAACGCGCCCATTGTCTCTATTTCCCTCGGCGATCCCTCAAGGTATAGACTGGGCGGGCAGACAAGGGGCGGCAAAACCTTTAGCCTAAAACTCTCCTCGGGCGATGTGGTTGTGCTGGCAAGCGAAGCCCGTAAATGCTATCACGGCATTGATAAAATATTTTACGGACAATCCACTCTTGTCCCAAAAGGTGGCAGGATTAACTTGACTTTGCGGCGGGTGAATAGGGTATAGGGTTTTAAAAAGGATTTTCATGACTGATTTATTTTCGCCCTTTACTTTGCCCAACGGGGCAATCCTTCCGAACCGCATTGCCAAGGCGGCGATGGAGGAAAATTTGGCGGATAGAGGGCAGGTGCCGGGTGATAAATTGGTGCGGCTTTATAAAGCTTGGGCAGACGGGGGCGCAGGGCTCATTATCACGGGCAATGTGATGGTTGCGCCCAATGCGCTTACGGGGCCGGGGGCTGTGGTTTTGCAAGCGAGTACATTTGAAACTGCAGGCGTTCAGCAGCGGTTCGAGACTTGGGCCAAGGCCGCCAAATCTGGCGGGGGGCATTTGGTCATGCAACTTAGCCATCCGGGGCGACAAGTATTTGCTGGTCAAGGCCAAAGGCCTGTTTCTGCATCTGCAACCAAAGTCAACCTACCCGGTCTTGAAAAAATGTTTGATACGGCCCATGCTCTAACCAACGACGAAGTCAAAGATATCATAACGCGCTTTGCCGCAAGTGCCAAACGCGCAGAGGCTTGCGGGTTTGACGGGGTGCAAATCCACGGGGCACACGGCTATCTCGTCAGTCAATTTTTGTCTCCTCTTACCAATTTGCGAGATGACGGCTGGGGCGGAAGCCTGAAAAACCGCGCCCGGTTTTTACTTGAAATTGTGCGGGCTATTCGTGCACAAGTTTCGCCAAAATTCAGTGTCATGGTCAAATTAAATTCAGCCGACTTTCAAAAAGGCGGCTTTGGTCTGGACGATGCCAAGCAGGTGATAAAATGGTTAAACGTCGAGGAAATTGACATGGTGGAATTATCGGGCGGCAGCTATGAGTCCCCGGCTATGCAAGGCGCGACCCAAGACAATTCCAGCACTCTCGTGCGCGAAATGTATTTCATTGAATTTGCCAAAGACATCGCCAAAGTGGCCAAAATGCCGCTCATGGTGACGGGCGGCGTGACAAAACTGGCCACGGCCAATATGGCCATAGCGACAGGCAGTGTCGATGTGGTCGGCATAGCTCGTGCCCTCGCCTATGCACCCAACCTGCCCCGTCAATGGCAAGACAAACACAACTCATACATTCTCTGGCCAGCGGTCAAATGGAAAAATAAAATGTTTGCTGCCCTCGCCGTCATGGCCCATGCAAAAACACAACTGCACCGATTAGCGGCAGGAAAAGCCCCCAAAGCAAATGCCAGTCCTGCCGTGTCTCTCATCAAAGACCGTATCCGACTAAGCGGTCTAACTAAGCGGTATAAAAAATGGGTTGCCACACAAACTTAATGGGGGGCTTATAAAGGGTTTGCACCCGCATCATTCTTATACACACTAAAGTCAATATTTTCTATTTTAAAACTTCGCAGTAATTCGCCGATTCCAAAGAATACTACGAGTTGAAAATACAAACTCATGGCAGCGGGTTCAAACATGTCCCAACCATTTTGATTGATAGTATCGAACATGATCAGTTGCAAACTCATCAAAATACTGGAAAAGACAAAAATCCTAAGTGTGATTCCAGTGAATTTATAATGGTCGTCACGGGACTGATAGGGGTCTAATTTTGAGCCGCGTAAATACCTATGCCCAAGCGCTATCAGGATAAAATTTATGCCTGCCATACCAAATACGGTTACGTAGGACTGCCAATCCCATGCCGCACTAAACCCTTTATTATAGAGATAATAAACCATCCATATAATAAAGGCCAAAACGGCAAATACTAAAGAGAAAGGCGTGATAAAATCAAATAATTTTCGGGGACGCAATTCAGCTTTTCGTGTGCTTGTCCTATCAGCACTTCGCATGCGCTTATACCATTTATGTGTACTGATTTCTGCCATGATATGGGGTATCATTTGTAGTAGAAAGTAGAACACGACAAACAAAATATGTTCGTTTTCCTTAATACTGCTCGGCTTGTAACCGCTAAAAACCATCGCCAGTAAAATTCCCACTCCAAGTAAAGCTATGGTAAAGTTTATGCGCAAATATCGGCGCGCGGCTTTTTAAGCTCCCCTACCGCGTCTACATATTTTGAATGCCCGTACAGCTTGGGATATTCACTGGCTGGATATGTATTAAATACATAGGCATTTCTGTCATATGTTTTTTTGGGGTAATAATAGGAAACCAGAAAAATCTGACTTATGAAAACCGCGTAAAAAATTATATCGACAAACATATTATTCTCCTTGTTTTTGATTGGGGGTGGCAATGCGACCGTTCATAACATCACCAAATGCAATACGGATTTCGCTGTCTGTAACGCCTGCGGTTTTATATTTTTCTATCATTTCGCTCAGGTGGCGAGACATCCACCCTGTCAAATCGACAATACTATTAGCCTTGGCGTCGGGGTGAATAAATGTGCCACGATACCCTTTGGTTTGTATGACGGCGTCTCGCTCTAAGAGGCGGTAGGCTTTCGCAATTGTTTTATTGTTTACCTGTAGGTCAGCAGCTAACTGGCGAATGGAAGGGAGTGCGTCTCCAGGTTTAATGGCTCCGCTCTGCACAGCCTGCTTAATCTGTACGATTAACTGGGTGAACATGGGTATGTCGCCGTCTATGTCAATTGTGATTTCCATAAATATCAAACTTCTTTATTGTACCATTTGGCAGAGGGGTACAATAGGTACAATAAAAAAGCAAGTCATTTTTTAGGAGCGCGCCTATCCCTGTGTGAGAGGCATATACGGCCTGAAGAGACTCAAATTAAATACAGTAAGATTTGTTGCGAGTGAGTTTAAATCTTTAACATTCTTATGTCTTTGTTTAATGATCGTGACCACAATTGGGGCCATGCACATGCGGCGTGGTTTCGCCGCCTAATATTTCGCTCATATCGTCAGGGGTTAGCACGCGGCCTGTTGGGCCGGGGTTTAAAACTGCAAAACTATGTTTAATCTGGTTAAGATATCGAGACCAGAGGCACAGGCATAGCGCGTGCCTGCGTCCATAAACTCACCCAATTTTTCAATGGACGAGAACAACAAAACATGGGGAATGTCGTCAATATTGACCGCTTGCAAACTGATCCCGCCAGCCTGAGCCTGCTCGTCCTCGGTTTGGTAGACGGGCACAAAAATTTCCGCTGCCAGCAAGCCAACACTAAAGGCTTTGCGAACAATCGGATCCCCCGCCATCATTTCAGCGCTGGCCTGTTCTAGCATTTTAGCAAGGTCGTCTGTATCTGTTTTCGTCATTTTGTTTCATCTTTATTTGGCAATGGGTTGGCGTCTATAATTTGGTGCGCCGCCTTCCACCGCATAGACATGAGGACACGATTATAACCAGCCGGATGGTCAAAGAAAATGATTTCTTCCCATTTACCGGGCCTCATTTTACGGTACTCGCCCAACATCATATCAACCGCCGCCATACCGTCGGGTTCCAAAGATGCATTGAGGCCAAAAATATCAGCCTCGACCTCATTGACGCGAACAATCGAATTGACCATTGGCGTCGCCAGTAAAAAATAAACCGACAAACACGCCATAAACAAAGGCAGTCCCGCTATATCAGCTATATCGCCAATGCCCCATTTTTCACCCCATTTCCGCTGCGCCCATGCATAAGTATAATGGGTAAACATAAACCCAAATAACAAGATAAGGCCAAAATATACCAGCATTGTATGTATATGACCAAGGACAAAATGACCTATTTCGTGGCCCATAACCGCCTTCACACTCTCTGGTGAGGTGCGTTGTAATAAGGTGTCGGATAGGGAAATGCGTGTTGTGCCCATAAAGCCG
>JAESQI010000242.1 GCA_016765255.1 Robiginitomaculum sp.
CTCTTGGCGTGCGTATGGTCTCAGGCTTTACCTTGATGTTCATTTGCGGGTTTCCTATTTATTTTGGCGGCTTGGCAATGGCGGCACTTATCGCCGTATTTGGAATGATCATGGTTTGGGAATGGGTGCGGATGACGGACAACGCATCTGCGCAAACTACTGGTAGGAACATTCCATTTCTCTCTATTGGCGTTGTCTGGCTAGGTTTGCTGATCGCCCTGTGGTTTGGATTGCGAGGGCAATGGCAAATGGCAATATTGGCTATTTTTGTGGCCAGTATAGTCTCATTTATAGAGAAGCAACGCAGGGGCGGCGCTCTGTGGGCGGGATTTGGGGCTCTCTACATATTATTACCGTGTTTGGCGCTTTTATGGTTGCGTGAACAAGGCGACGGTGAGGCGGGGCTTCATTCCTCAGGTTTAGCCAAATTGGTTTTTGTTATGGTCATTGTCATAGCTGCCGACACATTTGCATATCTTGGGGGCTCTACCTTTAAAGGGCCAAAATTTGCACCGAAAATAAGCCCGAATAAAACATGGTCTGGGTTTTTATCTGGTTTGATCCTCGGCGGCATGTTTGGCATGGGGGCTGCACATATTATCGGATTTTCACCCGTTCATGGATTTTTCTTGGCTATTCCCATTATTTTAGCGTCTGTTTTAGGTGATTTGTTTGAATCGGCGATTAAACGGACATTAGATGTCAAAGACGCGGGCGGGCTGATACCGGGGCATGGAGGGATATTAGACCGACTGGATTCTCTGATGCTGGCCGCCATTGTCGCAAGTTTGGCCTTGTTGATATGGCCTGGATTATGGCCAGTATAAATGCCTAAAAAAATCACGATACTTGGATCAACTGGATCAATTGGCGAGAATACGCTTGATCTCGTTTCCTATGCAGGGCCTGATATATTTGATGTGGTTTGTCTTACGGCCAATTCAAATGCGCAAAAACTGGCCGATCAAGCTTTGAAATTTCGTCCCGAGTTCGTTGTCCTCGCTGACCCAAAAAATGCGGATGTTTTGAAAAATGCGCTCAATGGTAGTGGGATAAAAATAGGAATTGGCACTGATGATCTCAAAGAAGCGGGAGCATGGCCTGCTGATTTCATCATGGCGGCAATTATAGGCGCGGCAGGATTGGAGCCAACACTGGCAGCTGTCTCGCAAGGCAAATATGTGGGGCTGGCCAATAAAGAATGTCTTGTGTGCGCGGGTGCATTGTTTATAGACGCGGTCAAACGAAGTGGCACCGTACTTTTACCAGTAGATTCAGAGCATAATGCCATCTTTCAGGTGCTTAATCAGGAACGCTATAGTGAGGTTAATAAGCTTATTCTCACTGCGTCTGGCGGGCCATTTCGCACCTTGTCCATGGACGAGATGCAAAATATCACGCGGGCCCAAGCTTTATCCCACCCTGTATGGGAAATGGGGGCGAAAATTACCATTGATTCGGCCACATTGATGAATAAGGGGCTTGAGCTGATTGAGGCCAGTTATTTATTTAATAGGCCACCCGAAGATATTGATATTGTTATACATCCACAATCAATCATCCACAGTATGGTGTCATATATTGACGGCACAGTCTTGGCGCAAATGGGTGAACCTGATATGCGCACACCCATAGCATATGCTATGGCGTGGCCAGAGCGCATGGCAACGCCTGTTAAGTCGCTTGATCTTGCTTCAGTAGGAAAACTTGAATTTCATGAGCCAAATCTCGAATTGTTTCCTGCTTTGACATTGGCCCGTGATACGCTCACTTTGGGGGGCGCAGCTCCAACCGTGCTCAATGCCGCCAATGAAATTGCTGTGGCTGGGTTTTTGGCGGAAAAATTATCGTTTCTAGGAATATCTAGGTGTGTAGACAAAGTGCTTAATAGCTTTATAAGCGAGCAAAGTTTTACTAAGCCTTTGGAAATGTTAAGTGAAGTCAATGATTATGATGCAAGGGCACGAGCTCGGGCTTTGGAAACAATTAAACTGATAGATTGAGTGCACACCCGACTATGCTTCATGGAATTCTAAATACTTTAATTGGCGCGTTCAGCTTTGTGTTGGTACTTGGGCTTGTGGTGTTTATCCATGAACTTGGGCATTATTCAGTAGCTCGGTTTTTTAAAGTTGCCGTTGAAAGGTTTTCAGTGGGTTTTGGCAAACCCATTGCGCAGTGGAAAGCAAAGTCTGGTACTCTCTGGTCAATTGGCCGAATTCCACTTGGTGGATATGTGAAATTCATGGGCGACGCAGGGGCGGCGAGCAATCCTGACCTCGCACGACTTGAACAAATTAAGCAAAATATGGATAAAGAACAGGGAGCAGATGCTTGGAAGTCTTGTTTACATTTCAAACCGCTCTACCAGCGTGTTTTGGTCGTTGCGGCTGGCCCGATTGCTAATTTTGTATTGGCCGCATTTATATTTGCCATGTTGGCCTTTACTTACGGAAGTAACATACTGACCGCTAAGATTGCCAGTGTTACGCCAAACAGTGTGGCCGAAAAGGCTGGTTTTTTGGTTGGCGACGAATTCGTTAGCATTAACGGAAAGAAGAGAACACATTACCGGAATGTCGTGCAAACGATTGTTTTAAGTAGTGGAACACCTCTTACAGTTATCGTTAACCGTGATAATCAGTTGCAAGAAATCATTGTTACCCCTCTTCGAACAGAAAAAACGGACGGCATTGGTGGCAAATATTATGGTGGGCATATTGGAGTCGGATTTTCCAACAAAAATGTCGTGCATAAAAAATACGGTATTGTTGAGGCCAGCCAAAAAGGAATCGGTGATGTTTACGACTCTCTCGCCAGCACGGGGCTCTATATCAAACGAATTTTCACGGGCAAGGAAGACGGTAAAGCTCTTGGCAGTATTGCTAAAATTGCGGCAATTACGGGTAAAGTAGGGTCGGATGCCGCAAATGTTGAGGGAACAATAGGGTTTAAAACCAAGGTTTGGTTCCACGATATCCTTGCCCTTGCAGCTTCACTTTCCGTGGCATTAGGTTTCGCTAATTTAATGCCAATCCCTGTATTAGACGGTGGACATTTACTCTACTATGGCTATGAAGCCGTTATGAGACGACCTTTAAGTGAAAAAGTACAAGAATTTGGCTTTAAAGCGGGGTTTGCTGTCCTCATTACACTGTTTTTAGTTTTAACTTGGAACGATATCGGCTATGTCGCTAACTTGTTTGGTAATAAGGGATAAACCCTAGGTTAAATATGATAAAAAACATGCCATATTTTAGTATATATTTGCGCGCTCTCAGTTTGGGGTTTGCTGCAACAGTACTGATTGTAGTTTCGTATATTGTCTTTACGCCAATTGCTTTAGCTCAAGATGCACAACCGCAATCTGCACAAGAAGAATTGCCAACTTTTATCAAAACTATTCGGGTGATTGGTAATCAGCGTGTAGAGGCCAATACGGTTGCTTCATATCTTTTGATCGCGCCTGGTGATCCTTATAGTGAGCAACGCATTGATCTGTCGATTAAAACACTTTTTGCGACAGGATTATTTGCCGATATTTTGATTGAGCCCAATGGTGGTGATATCATTATTCGCGTCGTTGAAAACCCAATTTTGAACCGGGTCATTGTCGAAGGCAATAAAGCCTTAAAAACCGAAAAAATCACCGATGAATTAGAGGCAGCGCCCCGTTCTGTTTTTACGCGGTCTCGTGTACAAGCAGACGTTCAAAGGATTATCGACCTTTATAGTCAATCAGGCAGGTTTGCGGCGACGGTTGTACCAAAAGTCGTGCAGCAAGAGCAAAACCGTGTAGACTTGATTTTTGAAATAACAGAAGGGCCTGTCACAGGCGTTAAAAGTATCAATTTTATTGGCAATAATGAATATTCCGATCGGCAATTACGCAAGCAATTGGCGACGAAACAAACAACTTGGTACAAAATATTTTCTTCAAATGATAATTATGACCCAAACCGCCTTGAATATGACCGGGAACAAATACGAACATTTTATACGGACAGGGGCTTTGCTGATTTTCGAGTTGTGTCGGCGGTTGCCAAGCTCGTCCCAAACCAGAAAGATTTCTATATTACCTTCACTGTTGATGAAGGAGACGAGTATACGTGGGGCGATATATCCATAGATACACAATTAACAACGCTGGATAAAGAAATCCTGCGCGCCATTGTCCCGATAAAATCTGGAAAAATTTACAAATCTAGCCAAGTCGAAGGCGCCATTGATACGCTGACATTTGCCGCAGGCGCGGCTGGTTATGCTTTTGTCGACATTCAGCCAGATATAAAACGTAATCGAGATACGAAAACAGTTGATCTGGTTTTTCGGTTAAGAGAAGGCCCAAGGGTTTATATTGAACGTATCGACATTGTTGGTAACACAACGACGCTTGATTATGTCATTCGCCGCGAAATGGAATTGGTTGAGGGTGATGCATTTAACCGTGTACTCCTAGACAGGTCAAAGAACCGCATTCGTGCATTACGGTTTTTCGAAGAAGTTGAAATTACGGAAGTGCAAGGCAGATCGCCCGACCGCGCCGTGGTTGAAGTTAAAGTTACCGAGCAACCGACTGGGGAATTAGCTTTTAGTGCTGGTTTTTCTTCAGCGGATGCCTTTTTGGTGGACTTGTCCATAACGCAACGAAATTTACGGGGGCGGGGGCAACTTCTTCGCTTCGTTATCAGGGCAAGTTCCAATCGCCGTGAAATTGATTTACGGTTTACCGAACCGAGGTTTTTAAATCGAAACTTAGCGGCAGGTATTGAGCTGTTTAATATTAGCAATGACTTTTTTGACGAAGCTGGTTTTAGATC
>JAESQI010000243.1 GCA_016765255.1 Robiginitomaculum sp.
CATGTACTGATTTCCCGATCCCGAGACGGAAACCTCGTGGCCTTTACATCCAAGTTTTTACGCCTTGGCGTCATAAGGGGTTCCCGCAAAAGCCGCCGTACAGATACCCATAAGCGCGGAGCAGGTGCTTTGCGCGAAATGGTGAAAATACTCAAAAACGGCGACGTTATTTTCATGACCCCCGACGGCCCAAGAGGCCCGCGCATGCGTATGGGCGAAGGGCCATTGCGTCTCGCCCAATTAAGCGGCGCACCTGTGTTAGCTTACGGTCTCTCAACTTCGCGCCACCTAGTGTTTAACTCTTGGGATAGGTTTATGTTGCCCCTTCCCTTTGGGCGCGGGCAAATTATTTGGGCAGGCCCGATGACCATTCCCAGAAATGCCAGTGACGCTGATATTGAAATTTTACGCTTAAAACTAGAAAACCTGCTCAATTCTGCAACGCAAGAAGCTGACACTTCTGTTGGAAATACCCCTATACTCCCCGCTGATATTCCCGTAAAATTAAAATCATAAGTCTGCTAGCCCCAAAAGAAACCTGACGCGAAGGAGGGTGTAAATGAAAAAAACCCGACTTTTAAAAACCTATAGCGGGGCCACACTTCTGCTCGCCCCCACTTTGCCGCTCTGGTTAAACCGCAGGGCTAACAAGGGTAAAGAAGATCCTGAACGTCTGTCGGAAAGAAAAGGCATTACCAATATTACAAGGCCGCACGGCCCAGTGATCTGGATGCATGCTGCCAGTGTAGGCGAGTGGCAAATGTTGATGCCAATCATTCGTCGTATACTCTCAGAATACCCAAATTTTCATATTGTTATTACAACAGGAACGGTGACCTCAGCGAACCTATTGGAAAAACAATTACCAGACAATGCCGTCCATCAATACGCGCCTGCGGATCACCCTAAAGCGGTCAGAAATTTCCTATCCCATTGGCAACCGGATATGGCGATATTTGCCGAGTCAGAGCTGTGGCCAAATATGATTATGATGGCCAAAGATTTAGGCATTCCTATGGCATTGATCAATGCCCGCATGAGTGCAAATTCCATTCAGCGCTGGGCCAAGCGCGGTAAAAAATCTGGTCAGGCTCTCTTGTCCTGTTTTGATCTTATCCTCGCCGCAGACACCCAAACTGCGGATGGTCTGAGTTGGCTCTTGGAACAAAATATTGAATGCGCGGGCAATTTAAAAGACGCCGCCCCTGCTTTGGATTATGATAAGAGCGATCTTAAAAAACTAAAGTCCGCACTCGTTGGTCGCGCTGTTTGGTGTGCCACCAGCACCCATAAGGGCGAAGAAGAATTGATTACCCAAGCCGCAATCTCCATAAAAAAATCCAAACCCAAGGCCCTGCTTATTTTGGCCCCCCGCCACCCCGAACGAGCAAAAGATGTAAAAGACATAGTGTCCAAAGCGGGGCTAAAACCTTTGCGCCGATCTTCACACCGCCTGCCGACACCCGAAACCGATGTGTATATTATTGACAATATGGGCGAGTTGGGACTTGTATACCGATTGGCGAAAATAGGCTTTATTGGAGGGTCATTAGTCAAAGGTTTATCGGGCCATAACCCGCTTGAACCCGCAAGGCTTGGATGCGCCATAATTAGCGGTATTCATATTTCTAGCTTCGCCGAAGCCTATATGGCATTATTTTCCTATAACGGGGCCAAGCGGGTTTTACACACCGACGAACTTGCACCAACCGTGCTTGATTTTTTCAATGACAATAAAGCCCGCAAACAACAAGTCGACGCCGCCTTTAATTATGCCAATAGTCGCGACGCGGTTTTAGAGTATGTTTGGGATCATCTCTCCCCGCTTCTGCCCAATCATAAAGAGAGCACTTAAATGCAGGCTCCTGAATTTTGGCAAATGAAAACTGGGCGCGGCGCAGCCCCTCTTTTACGCACCCTGCTGTCGCCGCTCGGATGGTTTTACGCCCGTACAACCGCCAAGCGCATTGAAGACGCCCAGCCATATGACCCAAATATTCCTGTTATCAGTGTCGGTAATGTCAGTGTTGGCGGTACGGGGAAAACACCAATTACTGCATACCTCCTCGAAAGCTTTACTCGTATGAATATCAATGCAGTTGCGCTCAGCCGTGGCTATGGCGGTACGGAAAAAGGCCCCGTGCGCGTCACTCCAAGGCATAGCGCCGCACAAATTGGCGACGAACCGCTTTTGCTTGCCAAGCGCGGGCCTGTCTGGGTTGCCCACAGCCGAAGTGACGGCGCCAAAGCAGCGAGAGCCCAAGGGGCACGCGTGATCATCATGGACGACGCCCACCAAAACCCGTCCGTCAAAAAAACTCTGTCTTTACTCGTTGTTGACGCGGAAATTGGATTTGGCAATGAACACATATTCCCTGCTGGCCCCTTGCGAGAACCCGTCAAAGCAGCCTTGGCTCGCACGGACGCCGTCATTTTAGTAAAACCCTTTATTGATTTTCTCCCTGATGCTGATCTGGTTTCGCAGCTCAAAAACATACCTGTAATTAACGCATATTTTATTCCAAAAACTAAAATGCCAGAGGGTAAATTATATGCTTTCGCGGGTATTGGCAGGCCAAATAAATTCTTTGATGCCTTAATACGCCACGGTGCAACACTCGTAGAGAGCCTACCATTTTCCAATCATTACAAATATAAAGACACCGATATGAAAGATTTGATGGAGCTTTCTGGCGAATATGGTGCCAAGCTCATTACAACTGAAAAAGATTATATGCGTATTCCGCCGCCGTATAAAAAACATATCCATATGTGGCCAATTGCCATTGCCTTCGAAGACGAATTGAGCCTACGCAGATTACTGCATCCGATTATTGAAGCTGCAAAATTCTAATGGCGAGCTTTCGGAAGCATATAGTTTGGCGGTTTGAGGTTTTAGCCTATGATTTTTTTCGCCTCCTCATGATCCCCTTTACTTTTGATCAGGTATCCGCGTTTTTTGGCAAGGCCCTTGCATGGATTGGCCCAAAAACCAGCAAACACCACATTGCTCGGACAGGTATGCACCTCGCCTTCCCAGACGCAAGTGAAGAACAAATAGAGAGCTGGCTACACGAAAGCTGGAACCGGCTTGGCAGAACATTTGGCGAATTTCCATTACTCGGTCGGGTCAAAGTATTTGATAAAAATTCGCGAGTTGAAGTGATTGGGCTAGAACATTTGGAAACTTTAAAACGCGAAGGCAAAGGCGCTGTGCTTGTCTCTGGCCATTTTGCCAATTGGGAAATTATGGCCGCCGTATTTTCTCAAGCAGACCTGCCCATTCGGGTGACATACCGCCCGACCAATAATCCCTATTTCGACAAACGTATTCGTAGCCAGCGCGCCGCATACGGCATTAAATTGATGGTGGCAAAGTCAGGCGCAAAGGGCGCGAAAGAATTGATAAAAGCTCTTCGGTCAGGACAAAGCATCGCACTGCTCAACGATCAAAAATTTAATGAGGGTATCGAAGTCCCTTTTTTCGGGGTAGGGGCGATGACGGCACCTGGTCCAACAAGACTGGCGCTCAAAACGGGTGCGCCGCTGATCCCAATGTCCATAATTCGATTGCGCGGCGCTAAATTTCGCGTGCACATCCACGAGGCTATCCCCTTGCAAAACACTGGGAATACAAATGCGGATGTCAGAGACGGCGTTCAAAAAATAACTTCATTTATAGAAAATCATATACGCGCCCACCCGACCGATTGGTTTTGGGTTCACAGACGTTGGCCTGATAAAATTTATCAAAAACCATAGAGGGTTAATTAAGTTCATGTTAACGGGTTGGGTGTTTAACAACAAAGTAGGGCCGTGGCGAAACATTGATTGATGTGGGACAATTAAAGTCTGCCACGGCTCCATTTTTCCAATACATATTGTTTTAATTATTTTTCTGGGTAATTATATCCCCCTAATTCCTAAGGGAAGTGCCGCACATCCTGTGCTTGTCTCTAAATACATTAATACACAATATGTACTAATCCAAGGTTAACTTTTAGAGTTGCTCTAAACTATTTATGCAACATTTTGCGTGTCAACAATTAGAGTAGCCATTTTCCCAGCATCTGGGTTTAATGTTAGCTCAACGTCCATAGACGTTAAGTCATCATCATCACACCTCATGCAATATAGTTTTACTTCAACCTTACCACCACAAACCGCGTGCCTATTGGTTATTGGCGTATCTTCCTTCGTCAAGAATTGTTCTCCCCATGACGCAAGCCCTACAATGATTGGACGGAGTTTGAGACACATTTCTGTGGGCAGATACTCAAAATGTTTAGAGTTTTCTTTGTAAGGTTTTTTCTCAAAAACCCCTGCCGATACTAAGCGGTCCAATTTGGTCTTGAGTAAATTTCGGTTAATTCCCAAATGTCTTTCAATTTGATTAAACCGGCTAAACCCAGTCATGCACCCTGTAATAATCATCAATGCCCAATGATCTCCAACAAGATCAAGAGCATTTGCCAAAGACGACTTTTCATTTACAATTTTTGCCCAACTCATAATTCCGCACCCCCGAATCATTTGCCGAACAATAGCACGATCTAGTAATGTAAAAAGGAGAAAATTATTCTGGAGTTCTCATCCTGTCCCATTGTTTAAATTCATAGGCAATGGATTGTTTTATCAATTCGCGCCAAACAGGTTCTGCAATGTCGACACTGAGGCCCGCCTCAATGGCAGCGGCCTTAACTTTGCTAATAACATCTTCGATACGGACACTATCATGGACGGCGTCACGGTCATTTTTAATGCGAGCCGCCGCCTCCATAAATCCCTGCCTTTGACAAATGAGCGCGACCAATTTGAGGTCAAGGGCATCAACACCAAGGCGAACCTCGGCCATGGTTTGGCAATCTTTAGCAGGTTTAGTCATTTGCGTCTTCATGGGAAGGCCATTCCGTCAAGAGTTCTGGGTCAAGGTGGCGATTACGCCATTTAAGACGCCAACACAAGTGCGGGCCTGTGGAGCGGCCTTTAGAGCCAACTTCGCCGAGTTTTTCGCCGCGCTTGACCATTTGCCCGGGTGTCACATCAATGGCGCTCATATGCAAATACATGGAGATCAATCCCTGCCCGTGATCCAGCAAAACCATCGCCCCTTCAAAATAAAGATCATCATCAGCAAGGCTGACAACTCCGTCCGCAGGCGCGTAAATCGGTGTGCCGACAGGGGCGGCTATATCGACCCCGTAATGGGGTTTCTTTTTGATGCCGTTGAGAATCCGCTGCGCCCCAAAGGGTGAGGTTTTTACAAAACTTTTAAGCGGATACGTAAACCCGTCCCGAAACCACATGGTTTGTTCGCGAGACGCAAAGCCAATTTTCTTGCGCGCTGACGAGCTTCGAATACGAACCAGTTGCGCTTTGGAATAGTTGGAAACTT
Organism: Robiginitomaculum sp.; assembly: GCA_016765255.1. Taxonomy (GTDB): domain Bacteria; phylum Pseudomonadota; class Alphaproteobacteria; order Caulobacterales; family Maricaulaceae; genus Robiginitomaculum_A. The sequence goes on from JAESQI010000243.1 coordinate 5,396, forward strand.
GCGAAGGCGGTAGACCGTCAATGCGGGAGATGGTGTATTTTCGGGGGGTGATCTTAAATGTCTGTTCTGCAGTTATATCACCAGAACTTGACTTTATGGTTACTGCAGTATCTGAGTCACGATCAAACCCAAATACGACAAGACCATGACCATCCGCTTTTGCTTTCATGTCACCCACATGAATATTTGCAAATGGCAAAGTTTTACAAATGACCATACCGCCTTGCTCAAACACGCCTTGGCAATTTAAATGTAAGTCGCTCGTTTTAACGATCTCTACAAACGGGGTATCTATATGGGTGATTTGTGCACTGCTTTCAACTTGCCCACATGCTGCCAAGAAAAACAAAAATACAAAACCAAATAAATGCCGTATCCCCTCACCCATCCGCTCATACCCGC
>JAESQI010000244.1 GCA_016765255.1 Robiginitomaculum sp.
ACGCGGCGGCTAAACGCTGCGCACCCGCTTTGTGCATGAAGTTTTCGTCCGTGCAGGTTAACCCTGACAGCCAATACAAAACTGGGACTTTCGCGCCATTTGCCGTTTGAGGCGGTAAATAGATCGCAAACCGCATAGGGCAGTTAAGCGTCTTTGAATTGTGGCTATAATGTTTCGTCCAGCCGTCAAAGCTTTTGAATGTGTGGGTGTTTGTAAGGGGCATTTTTCATTGTCCAAAAAAGGAGTGGCTGCGCTCTGGGTGAGAACAGCCACCAAGTCTGTTAAATATAGATCGTGCATCATTTATCAAAGTGAATGACGGTACGAATGCTTTTGCCTGCGTGCATCAAATCAAATGCAGAGTTAATGTCTTCAAGAGCCATCGTATGGGTGATGAAATCACTCAGATTAAATTCGCCTGCGAGGTAGCGCTCGACATAGTCTGGAAGTTCCGTGCGGCCTTTAACGCCGCCGAACGCAGACCCGCGCCAGACGCGGCCCGTAACCAATTGGAATGGGCGGGTTGAGATTTCTTGACCAGCACCCGCTACGCCGATAATAACCGACTCGCCCCAGCCCTTGTGGCAACATTCAAGCGCGGAGCGCATGACATTGACATTACCGATACATTCGAACGAATAATCTACGCCGCCGTCAGTCAGCTCAACAATCACGTCTTGTATAGGCTTGTCGTAGTCTTTCGGGTTGATGAAATCAGTTGCGCCAAGTTTACGCGCCAAATCAAATTTGCTTTCATTTATATCAATAACAATAATCCGGCTGGCTTTCGCCATCGTAGCGCCGATAACTGCCGACAGGCCAATGCCGCCCATGCCAAAGATTGCAACAGTAGAGCCTTCTTCTACTTTTGCGGTATTCATGACCGCGCCCATACCCGTTGTCACGCCGCACCCTAACAGGCAAACCTCTTCAAGTGGTGCTTCGGGGTTAACTTTGGCTAATGAAATCTCTGGCAATACGGTGTATTCCGAGAATGTAGAGCAGCCCATATAGTGAAACAGTGGTTTGCCGTCTTTGTGGAAGCGGGTCGTACCGTCTGGCATCAAGCCTTTACCTTGGGTTTCGCGAATTTTCTGGCAAAGATTGGTCTTGCCAGATGTACAAAATTTACATTCGCCGCATTCCGGTGTGTAGAGCGGGATGACATGATCGCCAACAGCAACGCTCGTCACGCCTTCGCCAATAGACTCGACTATCCCGCCGCCTTCATGACCTAAAACCACAGGGAATATGCCTTCTGGGTCATCGCCAGACATGGTGAAAGCGTCAGTGTGACAAACGCCCGTCGCAATAATGCGGACACGCACTTCGCCCTTTTGAGGCGGCATAACATCAATCTCTTCGATTGAAAGGGGTTGATTGGGTGCCCAAGCAATGGCTGCTCTTGATTTGATAGTATCGGTCATAGGAACTCGCTTTGTTATTGGTTCATGAATTTCCGCACATGCGGTGACTTGAGACAGAGCATAGACCATTCCCATTACATGATAATAGGGCTATATTGTAATTTACTATTACTGTAGAGTAACAATAGGTATGAATTATCTATCCAGTTTTGGAGGCTTTAATGTTTAATTGGGAGGGCGTTTCGGAGTTCGTCGCCGTTGCCGAAGCCGAGAGCTTTACGGGCGCGGCCAAGAGGTTGGGCGTATCAACCGCACATGTTAGCCGTCAAATCAGTGCACTAGAAGCCCGGCTGGCGGTAAAATTGTTCTACCGCACCACCCGAAAAGTCACCATCACCGAAACGGGCCAAATTTATTATAATCATTGCAGGCAGGTTCTTGATGGACTGGAGGAAGCGGAACGCGCAATTACCGACCTGCATCAGACCCCAAGAGGCAGGCTCAATCTTACCGCGCCTGTGACATATGGCGAAAGCAAGATAGCGCCCTTGGTAAATGATTTTGTTGCCCTGCACCCAGAGCTTGAGGTCAATATGGTTTTGACCAACCAAATGCTTGATCTTGTCGCTGAGAATTATGATCTGGCGATCCGCTTAGGTGACCTCAAAGACAGCACGATGATGGCAAGGCAGCTAGCATCCCGAACCCAACATGTCTGTGCGTCGCCCGATTATCTGGCCGCTAACGGTGAACCACACACTTTAGCCGAATTGGAGCAGCATAATTGCTTGCAAGGCACATTAGACTACTGGCGCTTTACTGAGAATAAGACGCCTCGACATATTCGTGTTACAGGAAATATTCGTTACAATAGCGGCCGTGCGCTTGTGGACGCGGCGTTGAAGGGCATCGGGATAGTCCAATTGCCTGACTATTATGTTCACGCCCATATGGATACAGAACGGCTTTTGCCCTTGCTGGGCCGCTTCCGCGCACCCGACGAAGGCATATGGGCAATCTACCCGCATAACCGACAGCTATCATCAAAAGTACGCCTCCTGATCGACCATCTTCGCCGAGGCTTGCGTGAGAACTTTGACACATAAAATTGCAATGAAATAGGCATGGCCGTGGCTCACTGCATTGCGCCCGACCGAAACCATTCCGATTTTACTTTCCATTTGCGCACCCCAGTTTTCAACCAAAGAGCAAGGCTGCATGTGCAACCCTTATCCTAAGGAAAAAGAAAATGGATAATCAACAAATGCAAAATTCAGTTTTATTGGAATAATTTAAGGACATAGTGCGTACTGCGCCCACTGGACTGCCCTTTTTCAAGCACACCTTTTTTCACGAGATCATTGATGTCTCGCAAGGCGGTATCTTGAGAACATGTCATAAGCTTTGCCCATTTAGACTAAGTAAGGTTTCCCTTAAAATCACCTAACAAACGATTGATGATGTTTTGCTGTCGCTGGTTTATGATTTTACTTTTATGAACCTGCCAAAAATCCGCTTTATATAATACACTCTCTAGCGTTTCTTCTGCACCTTGAATGGCACGCTCCAAACACTGCAAAAACCATAACAGCCAATCTGTTATATCTGAATCGCCTTTTTGAGTGGCTTCGAGAATACCATAATATGCCTTACGTTCTTTGCGGATTTGTGCCGACATACTATATTTTGCCTGCTTAGATCTGACTGAGCCAACCCCATATCGGCTACAGCGCACGGTTCTAAAAGGCTAATCGATTTGTTTGGGTCGTAGCCTCAAGATAGCACACGCTGTTTACAACGGGTTTAAGAGAATGATTCTAGCACATTCGGTTTATTACAACTTAAATACGAGAGGCAGCTCTGGCCACTGTAGGAATATAATCATCATAGATGAAATGGGATGGTTTCCAGCCATTCTTAATTCTATCATGCAGAAAAGAGTCAAATGCGCTTATTGCTGTGCCAACTGATGTTCCAACAAGTGGAGACATTGTTAATGCATCGAATGCCATTCCTGCTCCTGTATACATTGTCCACCTAAGAGGTTTGTTACTAGTTTTTTTTAACGTTGTGTCCATTTTAATGGCTCTGTTCATTTCATTTATTATTTCTTTAGTATTGTCTAATTTTGCCAATTCAAACCATTCACGAAATCTTTTAGCTCTTTTTAGAAGCCCCAATAGCTCTGTTTCTTCAATTGCTTTTTTACAAACAAGTTGATCAATTGATGGCAAAAATATATTATGAGTTTCTAAAAACTCATTTAACGATTGGTCTACTTGTTGGAGTTCGTGAAGCCCTGAAATTACTGGTGGGCACAAATCGTCTTTGAAAGTATCTGACCCATAAATTATAGCAACAACATAACGTTGGGCTGCGTAGTAAAGTTCATTTAAGAGCATAGAGGCTGGGTTTATGTCCAAAAAGTTACTTGGTATAGATGTTTTCATGCCCAAATGCTTTAAAGGGTAGTACCTGTTAAAATTAAATTTATTTGGCAGGTTGGAGTGATCAAAAAACTCATTTAGGTCTTTCAACCACTTTATTTTAGAATACTCGTATATTCCAGGAGAAGAAATGTCTTTCTTCATGTCTTCCTCATTAATCCACGAGCGATTGCCGTATTGATATTTTTCGTAATTACTTGGAAGAAAGAGACCCGGACGGTCGGCCGCGTAATCAAGTGCATTGAGTGAGACTTGAAACAAGTCTTTGTTTGTAATCACTTCAAATAGAGCAATTCCGTGAGGTAATTTCTTTAAAAATAAATATGTGTCTACTGGTAGGGTAATTCCAGCGCTCTTTAGAACTTTTTTCCATAGTAGTGAGCAAATGATTTGATCTTGAAGAATATCGTGAACTGCAATTGTATATTTTTCATAGCTGTTTATAGGTTCTCCAAAAAACTTTAGGTGCGGTGTAGCCTTACTTTCAACTTTATCCAAATGGTCATGATGAGCAGGGTGATCTATTTGAAAACCTATAAATAAGCGACTGTCTTGAATTGCTATAGGTGAGTCAGATATATATGTTACAGACTCCCCAGTGTGGGGTTTTCTAAGTATGTTCTCACTTAATAGATAATCATGAACTTTTGGATAGCTATCACTTAAATTATACGCACCAAACCTGTATCCGAACTCAAATATATTTTTATACAATAGCGCAGCTTCAGCTTGACGTCCCGCCAAATCATGACTTGATCCAGTGAAGAGTACTGCAGAACTTTCAGAAGAAAGAAACTCCGAATGTGTTTTTTCTTCTGTGACTGGAGTGCTAGTTATTTTTTTCTTGATTTTCATAAATCTAGATTAGATGAAACTATTTACATTTTCAATTTTTATTAAAGCGTTATGTTAAACTTACGTCTCCCTAATTTTCAGTCAAACATGGGAGATATTATCATGACAAAATGGGTAGATTTTAAGACGGTGCCCAAAGACAATTAAGTCATCTTAGTTTTCGTGAT
>JAESQI010000245.1 GCA_016765255.1 Robiginitomaculum sp.
CGGGCGCAAAAATTTTAGGCATACCCGCCATTTCGGCAGATGAATATTTGCGGGGGATTAAATCTGCTTTGGCCAAAGCGAAGACACCGCCGCTCGCCATTGTTGTCTGTTTTCCCTCCAATCCAACAGGGCATGTAGCGGATCTTGATTTTTACCGCGAAATTGTCGCTATTGCCAAACAATACGGCATTATTATTTTATCAGACTTGGCGTATTCTGAAATATATTTCACGACGCCCCCGCCGTCTATTTTTCAAATTGAAGGGGCGAAAGATGTTGCGGTTGAAACCATTTCTTTGTCAAAAACCTATTCCATGGCGGGGTGGCGTATGGGGTTTGCCGTTGGCTCCAAGCGCCTCATTCATGCTTTGGCACGGGTGAAGTCTTATCTGGATTATGGGGCCTTTACCCCGATCCAAGTGGCGGCGTGCGCGGCTCTTGACGGGCCACAAGAGTGTGTGGAACAGGCGCGGTCTATATATCGTAATCGCCGTGACGTTTTGGTAGAAACTTTTGCAGATGCGGGTTGGGATATAAATAGTCCCGATGCATCTATGTTTGCTTGGGCAAATTTACCAAAAGGGTTTGAGCATATGGGCTCATTAGAGTTTTCCAAGCAATTGATGACGCGGGCCAGTGTCGCCGTATCGCCCGGTGTCGGGTTTGGCGCCAACGGTGAAGGTTATGTGCGGATTGCTTTGGTGGAAAATGAGCAGCGTATCAGACAAGCGGCCCGTAACATTAAGCGGTTTATAGCGCAGGGATGACTATTTTTTGTCATCCCCGACTTGATCGGGGATCTCACCACTTGTCGCAAGCTCCGAGATCTCGCATGAAATTCGGGATGACAAAAAATTTGTAGTTAGCTACAAAATTGTTTGACCTGTTTTCTTCCAGTCCTTCATAAAGCTTGCAAGACCTGCATCGGTTAAGGGATGGTAGGCCATTTTTCGAATGACATCGGGCGGGGAGGTAATCACATCGGCTCCAAGCAGGGCGCAATCCTTTATATGGTTCACATTTCGAATAGACGCGGCCAGAATTTCGGTCTCGTAACCGTAGTTATCATAGATCATGCGAATATCTTCGATCAATTCAAGCCCGTCTATATTGATATCGTCCAAACGCCCAATAAAGGGGGAGATGAAACTGGCCCCACATTTTGCGGCCAAAAGAGCTTGATTGGCAGAGAAACATAGGGTGACATTGGTGGGAATGCCCATTCCCGATAACACCTTACATGCTTTAAGCCCGTCCATGGTCAAGGGGAGTTTTACACAAATGTTATCGGCTATTTTGCGTAGTTCGCGCCCTTCAGCAATCATATTATCTGCGTCCAGAGCAATGACTTCTGCACTGACAGGGCCAGTTACAATGGCACAAATCTCTGCAACAACTTGCTTAAAATCGCGCCCAGATTTGGCGATGATTGACGGGTTTGTTGTGACACCGTCTGCGAGTCCTAGATCGTTTAGGGCCGTAATTTGCTCAATATCGGCGCTATCAACAAAAAATTTCATGGGTTTCTCTTTTTAATATTACCTGATGCATATGTTCACATCTAATCTGCAAATATGAAGATTTTGTGCAAAGATTGGTATAATCAGTGCGCTTTTAAATGCGCAGACACATGTGCGTTATCGTGGATAATAAAAAAACCAGGTAAGATCATTTATGACTGCTTTGTCATAAAATTACAAAAAATGGCTCCAATCTTAAATAAACATGACTAAAATATGTATATTTATATACCATATAGTAATATATACCTTATATGCTTGCAACACAAGAAAAATTCTGCGCCTTTAGCATTAAGGGGGAGGATCCGAAGAGAGGCATAAGGTCTCTTTTCTTGTTCAGGAAACTCTCAGCAAAGGTTTGATAGTATATTTTTTTCAAACCTTGAAGGATTAAATTATGAATTCGAAATTATTCACAGCGATTAGTTTTCTCGCACTGTCATTTGGCGCACTGTCTTTGAGCACTGCGGCATGGGCAAGTAGTGACAACCAAGTTACCGCGCAAGCCTCTAGTCTCGCGCAAACCCACAGCCACACTCAGGCGGGTCAACATGTGGATATGCAAATGGTGCCCCCCGTCACACAGACGACACCTAATTTAGCATCTGCCCCTGTAATGCAGCGGCTTGTCACTACAAAATTTAAAGATATTAGTGAGCAATATACAGGATATGAAGGAAAAATCCCTGTCATAATCAACCCGACATCGTGTGGAAAAAACAGGTTGGAGCTTAGTATTGACGTTGATAATGTGGAAAAAGGCGAAGGCAGTATTGTTGCAGATTTGCATGACAATATTAAAGAAAATTTCTTAAAAGGCGACAAAGTTTTGTTGCGTATCCGGGTGACAGCAACTGAGGGACGCACATCATTTTGTATTCCTATGCGTGAGTCTGGACAATATGCCATCGCGTTTTATCACGATAAAAATGACAATAAGAAATTTGACAAAGGTTTCCTTGGCATACCCAAAGAATATTTTGGCATGTCAAACAATCCAAAATTCGGCTTGAAATCACCTGATTTTGAACAGGCTGTATTTCAAATGCCTGCGACCGGTGCCAAACTTGTGATTAATTTACGCAAAGCTAGCGACATACTTTAGCTGGCAAACTTAAACTGAAGAAAAAGAGAGACTAACAATGACAAATCAAAATTCTGGCAAAATAAATGTGGCCCTGATCGGCATCGGCAATTGCGCCTCCTCCCTTGTTCAAGGCATAAATTATTATGCAGGTAAAAACGAGGCAGACGCCAGTGGCTTGATGCATCAAAACCTTGCAGGTTATCTCGCCAGTGATCTGAATATTGTTGCGGCTTTTGATATTGATACGCGCAAAGTTGGCAAAGACGTGGCGGACGCAATTTTTTGCGCACCAAACTGCACAACTGTGTTTCATGAAAATGTAGCCAAAACGGGAACAATCGTTAACATGGGCGCGTTGCACGATGGTTTCTCAGCTCACCTTGAAAACTATCCTCAAGAACGTCGCTTTGTGCCAAGTGACGCACCGCAACCGAGTAAAGAAGATGTGGTCAAAATCTTAAAAGATACCAAGACCGACGTTTTGGTTAATTACCTTCCTGTTGGCAGTCAAAAAGCTACCGAGTTCTACGCAGAATGCGCCCTCGAAGCTGGAACGGCATTCGTCAATAACATTCCGGTCTTTATTGCGTCTAACCCTGTGTGGGCCAAGAAATTTGAAGATGCTGGCGTGCCTATTATTGGTGACGATATTAAATCACAAGTCGGTGCAACCATTGTTCACCGTGTCTTGACTGATTTATTTCACAAGCGCGGCGTACCTGTAGACCGCACATACCAGCTTAACACTGGCGGCAATACGGACTTTCTCAATATGAAAAACCAGCACCGCCTTGAGTCTAAAAAGGAAAGCAAAACCGAAGCCGTGCAAGCTGTGGCAGCGACACGGATTGACGACGAAAATATTCATGTTGGCCCAAGTGATTATGTGCCGTGGCAGAAAGACAATAAAATTGCCTTCATCCGTATGGAAGGCCGTTTGTTTGGCGATGTGCCCATGAATATCGAGCTTCGTTTGTCGGTAGAAGATAGCCCGAATTCAGCTGGTGTTTCCATTGATATGATCAGGTGTGCGAAAGTCGCTCTTGATCGTAATGTTGCTGGCGTGATCGCGGCTCCGTCTTCTTATTTTTGCAAGCATCCGCCTGTACAATACACAGACGAAGACGCGCATCGCCTAACTGAAAGTTTCATCAATGGTGACAATGTAGAAATTTTACAAGCCAAGCCTAAACCATTGCCGGCTAAAGAAGCATAAATTTGAACCCTTAATTTAGGCAGATATATGCCCGAAGATAAAATCGGTTCAGACGATAAAGATTATGGACGTCCTCTTTCTATAGAGGACGTCACCAATACTTATTTTGTCCACCCACTATCAAACCTTGTCGTTAAGATTGCGCTGCCCTTAAAAATCAGTGCCAATTTTATTTCTCTATTGGGCTTGGCGGCTGGCTGGCTGGCGGCGTGGTTTTATTGGCATCAGTCAAATGTGCAGGCCGTGTTTTTCGCATTTGCCGCCATGGTGGCTTGGCATATTTTTGATGGGGCGGACGGTAAAATCGCTCGTGCCACAAATACGGCCAGCGCCTTTGGACGCATACTCGACGGCATTTGTGACCACCTCGTATTTGGCGCGGTTTATTTTGCCTTCGTATTTTATATCCTCGC
>JAESQI010000246.1 GCA_016765255.1 Robiginitomaculum sp.
AAATTCAATTTTAATATGATAAAGAACATATTAAAATTTACTCTAGGATACACATCCAGTTACCATTCTGATTTCACATAACTTTTGAGATTGTATTTTTATTCGGATTACGCCTCTAGCAAAGTTGCAAGCTTGTCGAAAGCTTGGCTCCATCCACCTGCACCGCCAGAACCTGCTGGCACGCCAATGTGGATTAACTTCATTAGGGTTTTCCCATTGTCTTCAGACAATTCAATGATGATTTCGGTGGTGTCTGGATGCCCCTCTGGCATTCCCATACTTTGCGGTGAAATAATATTGCCATCTTCATCACACATGCTCTCAGTATAAACGAGGCGTGTTGGCTGCTGAATTTCCTTGTACTCACCCGTAAACCACATTTTCATAGCGCGGTTAGATTTGACCATTTCCATACAAACTTTACGGGTTCCGCCAATAACCACATCCATTTCCGCAACAGGTACGCTCATTCCATTGGGGCCATACCACTGCTTGAACAATGATGGGTCCGTCCACATTTTCCAAACGGTTTCAATCGGTGCGTCAAATTCGCGTTCAATTACAACCCATTTATTTTCATTCTCATTTGTCATTTTCTGACCCCTTCAGTTGTTCTAGTCAATTGTCCATGCGGTTAAAACGTGCCTCCCATATGAGGCGATATTGCTCTGTCCATGACGCTAAAGCTTCTAACGGCACGGTATTTAATTTGCACGGGCGATATTGCGCTTTCTGCCCCCGCGTTATAAGTCCCGCGTGCTCGAGGACTTTGATATGCTTGGAAATGGCAGGCAGGCTCATATTGAATGGAGCGGCCAATTCATTAACTGTTGCATCACCATCGACTAAACGCTCTAGCATAGCTCGCCTCGTTGGGTTTGCCAGTGCTGCAAAAGTTTCATTTAAATTAGTTATATTTGACATAACGCCACCATTAAACCTATCGGTTAATTAAAGCAATGGTTAAATAGTGATTGTTGTCTGACGTCAGCGGCAGAAAAATATCCGTAATCGCTTCATGCTCTGGCACGTCAGGAAAAATTCCACCGTTGTAAAAAGAGTGGGGAATCACGAGGCTCCATTGAACTTTTAGGAAGCCACTTTATAAATCTGTCTCATAAGCGCTGACGTCAGACATATATTTTCAAGTTATAATGTTATTTGGTATTGGGGAAGTAATACGCCGATATAAAATCAATGATGTTGATTTCCGTGTCTATCAAAATACCTCTTCATAAGCCTAGTTTATCGGGCGTTCTTGTCGTCCGCTTTGGGGGCAGAAGCCGTCGATAGACGAGCTGCTTAAAGCGCTAAGAGAAGGACACGCTGATATCTAGTTAGTCGAGCCATTCAGGAAAGGCAGGTAACTTTTTAAAATCCATAGGCTCATGTTGAATAATTACGAGTGCGCTTTTTTGAGCTGCCAAAGATTCGAATTTCGCTAGTGAATCACGCGTTTGTGCAGCATCCGTGTTGAATGTGGGTACTGCTCCGATACGCCGCCCAGCGGCGTGTATAATTAGATCGCCGGTCAGAAGTACTGTACCGGCATTCTCTAAGTGAAGAACGAGGATAGAACTGCCGGGCGTATGCCCGGGCAAGGTCTTGATAACAACAAGCCCATCGCCGAATACATCATACTCATCATTATACTTTTTTATGAGAGTGCTTTCCAGATGTGCATAGGAATCGAAACTTTCGTTTGATTTTCTCATCTCGTCAGAAAACATATAGGAGAATTCGAGTGAGCTAATGAGGAATGTCGACTTCTTAAAAAGTCGGGCATTACCGATATGGTCGGGATGGGAATGTGAAACTGAAACATATTCGATGTCATCAACGTTCAACCCAATTTCTTGGAGTTGATCGGTTAACTTGACAGAAACTGTTGAATGAAAGCCTCCACCGCGCATCCCGTCTGGCGAATCTGCTAGGGCTTGATCAAAACCAGTGTCCCATAAAAGATCCCCATCTGGATGGCGAATAAGGTAGCATGGGTTGGCCAATGAATAGCTTTGCCCGTCAAAGGCTCCGTTGATTGAAAATGGACTCATATCCGTCACTTCTATCGACCCGCAATCCAGTGCAAACAAGCGAACAATAGGTTTTTTCACTGGCTTACCACCACACCCACTAATCAATGATGTCATCATTAGGACGAACAACAATCTAAATATAAACATTTTCACTCTCCAAAATTAGTTTATTCGTTACCAATTGCAAGCCCAATTGATTTTGCCAAATATTACTTGCTGCACTTAATGACACAGGGGAGTAAATGATATTGAACAATTGTCCTTCGATGTTGTAAGCAAATGGCGCTAAAAGTTAAATTCCTTTAAGTTGAAACATATCAGACGGTCACTGCTTGACAATACAAGCTCTCAAGTTTGATGATCTATTTCTGAAACTTTATGTGCTTCGTAATAGTGTGTCCCGCCCTCATCCGTATATTCGTCCGTCAGACGCAATCCGCAATTATCGAGAATACGATTATATTCATTATCGCCGAGTGACCATGACGGTTGCCCTGTCATAAGGTCATTCCAACTGCAAACTTGGCGCGGTGCAGAAAACAGTAGTTGGCCCCCTGGTTTGAGCGCTTTGGCTATCCTTGGAAACAACTCTCGTTGGAACTCCTCGCGTAATAGAAACACAAAACCGGCTGCCAAGATAGCATCGAATATCCGATTGAAGAACAGGCTACTTTCAGCGGGCTCGCAAGCAATTTCCACACCAGGGAATCGTAGTCTAAACGCCTGAACCATTGTAGGAGAAGCATCGATTGCAGATACGAGCAATCCCTGTTCGATCAGGGCTGAAGTCAACGGCTCACCGGATCCCGCACCAATATCGAGAACAGAGCTACCACTAGGAAGATACGCAGCCCACTTCTGGACGACTTTCCGGCCAGTTTCCGACCGTACTGCCATATACTCTTCGGCTATCGCTTCATAACCGTATGTTCTGTCTTCAGGCAACGGTAATCCTTTCAACACGGATTGAACTCTCTTTACCATTTGGCATTACTGGCCTCCATTTACAACCTAACAAGTAGTTGGTATGCAGACTTGCTATCTAAAGCATCTGGTAAAGAGGCAAGTCAAAGAAAAACAGTAGCAAGCAAGACTTGGTTTTGTCATGTATTTAAGGTGCATTTCTCTCCATTCAGACAGAAACATCCTGCATTGCAGACATTAGCAGATTTCTTCTCAGATGACATAGTGTCTATGAAGCTAGGAGCACATCGGATATGGCTTGGGCCTGAGCATCTCAATAATCTGCGCATCCACCCACTTAATATCAAAATCTTCTCCATTTTCGACTTTATCATTTATTTCCTCTTCTCTAATGCCTAACCATAAAAGCCAGTTTAATATGTTCAAGAACATATTAAACTTATATTACGATACATATCACAGGAGTATATTATGCCTTACAGCGCAAAGCACAAACAGAAGACCAGATTGAAAATCATTGAAACAGCTCGCATTCTGTTTAACCGTCACGGATTTGATAGCGTTACTATAGAAATGATCATGAGCGCATCTGGGCTTACACACGGTGGATTTTACAATCATTTCAAGAACAAAGAGGCACTCCATAGCGAAGCCATTTCAAGCTTTCTTATGGGACGAGGATTGAAATGGCGCACTGAAGCAGGTATTGACTCGAGATCGCCTGATCCGGAAATGGCACGACAAATGGTCAATAGTTATTTATCGACCAAACATCTTGGCGATCTAGATGGACAATGCCCAATGATAGCGCTTTCATCAGATATTGCACGTGCGAGCAATACTGTGCAATCATCGTATCAAGAACTACTCGAAGCAATGGTTTGGTTATTTGAAACCAGCATTAAATCATCCCCAAATAGTGAAGCTAATCCCACCGAAATCAGGTCAAAGGCTTTAAGCCTTGCAGCATTATGTGTTGGCGGAATGATCCTTGCCCGTACCTTGCCAAATTCTAAGTTGGCAGAAGAAGTTCGCGCAGCCTCGCATTTATCGGCTATGGAAATCACATCAAACTGTTAGAGGTAAGAGAAACTTTGTTGAGGTACCCCAGAATAAGTTGACGAGGTTTTCACAGCGCTAAGCTGAACGCAGCTTTACCAAATGCTTATCCCAAGCTTCATCGAGCGCTATTAGCAAGCCCATTGCTGCTTCACCAGCCGCCTCACTGATACCTTCATACATCAATGAAAGTTTGGTGCCGTTATACGCTTCTTCTAATGTCCAAGTTACAGTTGTCATTGCTCCACCCAAAGGTTTGATTGTGAAACTGTAGACTTTTACGCCGCCACATGGCCAGATTTTACTCCGCGATTGACACCTAGACGTTGAGTAAGAGCAATAAGTAAGTTTTGGTGTTTATTTTCGCCCATCATCTCAGCCTTATATCTGCCTTTTACTTATCCGTGAAATATATCCGTGCTCGTCTCGTCATGGTTTCACTCCATCTTTAACTCAAATGTTAAAGTGTTGTAGCGACCCGTTGAACCCACACCTCAAAGCGGCCATTAACGTTCAGAGTATTTTGCGCATCGCGCACCTACGCTCTAAGGGCAAACCAGCACTTTTTTCGTCTTGCAATATTCTCTGTAGATATAGTGGTAATAATTCTGACGTTATTATGACGAAACCTAATCTTTCATAATATGGAGCATTCCAAGGCACATCTATGAATGTTGTTAGGGTTGCTGCTGGCAGGCCTAACGACCTGGCTTCTGTTAAAGCTGTTTCAAACAATTTTGAGCCTATACCCTTTTGTTGATTGGTTGCGCTAACGGAAACTTCTCCAACATAGAATTCACCTTCAATAATCTCAGCAATAATGAAGCCAGAAATGGTTTGAGATAAGGTATCAAGAGCAACCCAGCTAAACCCCTTAGCTAATACGCGTTTGTGCTCATCAACTGACATAACACTACCATCGGCAATCCATGCTAAGTCTGGTAATAATGTATATACGATACCTGCTGAGCGCTCTACAGGTGGAAGGTAGTTTAAATCGGACAGTTCAGTTTTTCGGACATCGTAAGACATAAAAACTCATAACATTTTTTGTTTTGCATTCAAGTTCTAATGCCCGCTCCTGCCGCCAAAGCAGTCGAAAACAACGCACATGATGATATACAAATGCTGCTCGTGCACATTTTTGAAGATACGCGCCACTTAACAAGAGTTGTACGCCTGAGACGAGGCTCCCTTTTTCTCGGACTGGGTTTATGAATTCTATGTCAAAAAGCCCGTAGAATCACTGACTCACAAATACATTTAATCGCGTGGCATTCCATTAGCCTCAGTACATTTAGAAAATAAATATTTTCGCAAGTGGGAACAAAAGTGGGAACAAGTTTTGCTTCCCTTGAAATAGCCTATATATATCAAACGCTTAACCGAAGGCAATGGCGGAGAAGAAGGGATTCTAACCCTCGATGGATGAGGCTAGAATCCATACCATGTCGCCAATGGTTAATTTCAAAATAGCAGAGGCGAATTGATACAAATAACATTGGAATAACGATCTATTTCAATTCGACCGCAGGGAAATCATAGCCCATATTTGTGTAACAATTCGTATAATTTATTGTGTAACATGGTCGGGTCAAAATACGTTTAACCTGTTGTTTTTACTATAAATTATTTTTAAGGTTGACGCCGTGTGCAGGCACCACTCGGCGCTCTACCCGATTGTTTTATTTGCGTTTTATTAAAACTATCGGAGGTTCGAGTTCTTTTCAGGACTCGAACCTTAATTATTAGTAGATAAGAGTAATCGTTGGCCAACGAGTTTAGCTGCTTCTCTCAAAGGATCTGCTGCAATATGTGCGTAACGAGCAGTTGTACGAGGCTGTGAGTGGCCCAGTAAGGCACCAAGCATAGGTAGAGACATTCCAGTCATGACGGCTGGCCGTCCGCCCACTCCCGTCGCCCGAGGAGGTAAACTAAAAATGAAATGCCGCCGCGCAACGGCGCTTCGGGCGAAGCTTTGCTTCGCAAGCGTCAACCGAACGACGTGAGGGAAGGATCAAAGCCCGGAGGGTGGCAACAAGCGAAGCACAGGCTCCATTCAAGAGAGCCCGCTCGCGGCTAGTCATCAGACGCCTATAGAATAATTACTAACCAAATTACAAGCAAATAAATCATGCTATATACAATAACGGCTAGCAGCAGATAAATTCATTGAGATCAGCTTGGAACATCACAAACATCATGCTTCTTACGGCACAGTGGGGTCATCAGTATCACTTGATAATTTCATTGGAACTTCGTTTTTTGTATTGACCAGAACGGCTGCCGAAATTTGTCCGAGAACATTAACGGTTGTCCTCATCATATCGGGAATACGGTCAATCCCGAGCATGAAAGCCAGACCTGCTACCGGCACACCAATAGCATCGAGTGCCGGTGCCATCGTGAAGATACTGGAAGATGGCACTGGCGCCACAGTTAGGGAAACCAGAAATGTCGCCAGAATAACTGCCCCGGCGGTAGCTATGGGTATCGGTACGCCGTATAAGTCTGCGAGAAATACGATAGCAGCCCCCTGGAACAACGCGCTACCAGGCCTGTACATCGACGCCCCGAGCGGGATCAGTAAATTAGCAACGGTATCGGATACGCCGAGATTCTTTGTTGTTTCTTCCAAAGATATAGGGATGGCGGCCGCTGTGCTTGTGGTTGAAAAAGCTACAGATATGGCGCCCATAATGCTTTTGAGAAATTGAATGGGACGTATTTTGGCAATAAAAAATAGCAGTGGTAAAAAGACGAACGTCACAAGAATGACCAGCCCGACAAACACGCTAGCAATGAACACGCCTAAGCTTTGTAACAATTCCCACCCCAGCAAGGCCGTTGCAGGGGCAACTAGTCCGAAAATTCCAATGGGCGCAGTATACAATATCCACCAAACCACTTTGATCAAGGCTTGGCTGATATCCTCCGCTGCCGTGATCATCCTTTCCCGGCGTTCCCGAGCCAAGGTTCCTGCAGCGGCGGCGACCAAAGCCGTAAAGACAATCAAGGACAAAATCGCACCGTCCGCAGCCGCAGCAAAAGGATTGGGCGGAACTAGGTTAACGAGAAAGTCTGTTATGCTTTGCAATTTTGGTAATGTTGTCGCCTCAGCCGGAGGCATTTCGATATCAGGTGTAAAGCGAAGTCCCAGTTTCATAACACCCATGCCGATCACAATCGCCGGGATGAGTGATACCCAGTAAAACCCGAGGGTTAATCCGCCAATTTTACCAAGCTTCCTTGGGTCGCTAAGCCGGGCAACACTGGCAAAAATAACGGAAACCACCAAAGGAATAACTACCATTTTTATAGCGTTGATAAAAACCTTACCCAACGGCGCAGACTCGCGTGCAATAGCATGCAATAACGGATTACCTGTCATAGCTGCGCCGAGCCCTACAATCAAACCGAGGACAAGACCTAATGTTATAATTTTGTTGAGCATATTGGACCTTATTTCTATTAATTTAAATTTTTGCTTTTGTCGCAATGGGGAGCGGACTGCCCTTTTAACCGTGCCTCGCGAATATTGACACCAACGCCCTGTACCAAACCTGAAATCTGTTTAAGATTTGCGCGAATTTTATCATAATTTGGCTTGCTACTGGTCGAAATCGGGTTGTGGGCAATGACAACATAGATGCTGGCATGGCAATTTTCTCCCACCACCCAGCCTCTATGAGCACTTGCGGCAGGAACGAGAGCGAACCTCCCTTATAATAATGACCACCGCGCATATCATCTTTTTCAAGCCACAATACGGTACGAATTTCAGAGCGCAATAGGTCTGGTTGTGAAGAATTTGCAAGCTCGGCAAGAATTGCCGCCAGCGTATGTGCATTATGCAAATTATCGTCGTGTTTCTTTCGGTCAGCTAGCATATAGCGCGCTAGTTTAAGCTCCTGCGCTCGTGG
The DNA here is from genome assembly GCA_016765255.1 of Robiginitomaculum sp. Classification (GTDB taxonomy): domain Bacteria; phylum Pseudomonadota; class Alphaproteobacteria; order Caulobacterales; family Maricaulaceae; genus Robiginitomaculum_A. Next base: position 7,943 of record JAESQI010000246.1, read on the forward strand.
GAAGCGGCGATGTATAAGTTCGCTCAAGGCTTGCGGGCCGCCGAAATATTCAATGACCAAATTTGTCGCCGCATTGTAGGCAGCGTTAGTCTTAATATGCTGTTTATGGATCATGGCTTCGGTCAATTGCCTGGCGGTTAAGGGAACGATATACGAACGAGTTCATACGAGACACTGTGACGCAAGTTAAAGAGAGTGGCTATTTGGTCAAAAACGGCGAACAGCTAAAGCCCAGGCAGACATAGTCCGCCTGGGCCATTGAGGTTAGATCATTAATATTTGACGCTTATCCGTGTGTAAAGAAAACGACCAGCGGTTCCGAATGGAGAAAATCCTGAGTAAGGGAAAATCTTATCGAAAGTTGATGGATTCGCACGAGTTTCACGGGTCGCTGTTGGCTGAACATCAAAGATGTTATTGGCGCCAAAAGCGATCGAATAATGTTCACCAAAGTTATAATTGATGTCAAGATCTGTCACCCATTTGACAGGCAGAACCTCATCACCAGCCGGAGTCGATCCTGCGTCCAGTGTTTTACCATAACGCGTAGTTCGAGCCGTAATACCGAGATCGTTTCGATTCCAGATTGCCGCTAAGTTCAATTTGTTAGCGGGCGAACCCTTTTCGAACCTTAATTGCTCCCGTCTGGAAAACAAAATCTCGTCTCTTGTGCCCAAAGTTATGCCGGCAAGAATAGCCGGACGCGGTGCAACATCATTCACTTTCGTATTGTTGATGTTTAAACCAGCCGTCAAAGCAACTGTGCCCATTTCGTCAAAGTCCGCCGTATAAGAGGCGATTACATCCACACCCTGGGTAAGGGTATCAATGCCATTGAAGAAAAAGCGGGCAGAAGTTGCATCTACATTGGCAGCGTTAAGAATGGCTATAACATCCGGACTACGCAGATTTTCGGTAAGAACAATCCGGTCGGTAATCTTGATGTTATAATAGTCAACACTTAAATTGAAGCCATTATCCGCAGTCCAGATCGCACCACCGCTAAAGTTAAGTGAACTTTCCGAGTCAAGGCCAATTGAGCCAAGCGCCTTTGCGACATCACTATCTGGCCGGAATGTACCCGTTTCAATGGGTGTTGCACCGACGAAAACAGTGGCAATGGATGTGAAGAATTGCTGCGCCAGTGACGGTGCACGAAAGCCAGTAGATACGGCGCCGCGCAGGGCAAATTGATCAGAGATGGCGTAACGCGTGGCAATCTTGCCATTAAACGTCGTACCAAAATCTGAATAATCCTCAAAGCGGCCAGCTATAGCCACGTTCCACTGATCTGAAACATCGGCGTCAAGCTCAGCGTAGACGGCTAAACTGTTGCGACCATCATCGACCTCACTTGCAGGTTGGAAACCTGGGAAAACCGAGCTTCCTGCGGGCCCTGGGAAGGGGCCTTTTACATAGGATGCAACTTCGCCAGCTGTGAGCTGATATTTTTCATCGCGGTATTCGGCACCAAAGGCCAAGTTTACCGGATTAGTCATACCTAAATCGACTAACTTGCTGAAATCGGCATTGAAAACCAACTGCTCACTGTTCAGTGTGCCGTCTTCAAACTCTGTCGGGCTGTTAGCACCCAGAGAAGTATTGAGACTATTGACCACACCAAAAGCGAACCTGTTTCTACCGTAGACGACTGAAAGATCAGTATCCCAACCAGAAACATTACCGCGTATACCGCCGATGAGTGACACATCGTCAATATCAGATGTAATGCGCGGCAGGAAACCATCTGGGTAGATTGCAGGTACATTACGGTTATTACCCGGCAGCCGGTTAAAGCCAGCCGACTCGCCTTTGCGTTTTCCCAAACTACCCAAAGCATAAGCCTCAAATGTATCGTTAATGGGAACCCCTGCATTGAAGAATAAAGTAAAATCTTTTACTGCCGAATTGCCGACCGTGGTATTATAACGGTCATAGCCCAGTTCGCGCGGATCAAATTCACAAGCAACGCCACAGGCGCCATCAACCAATGCATAAGCTACACGCGGGTCAAAGTCGGACCGGTTTGTAGGATCACGATCCCGATATTCAAAGGACAGGTTAAAGAAACCTTCATCGCCGATCGGCAAACCCAGATTACCGCGCAGGGTGAGGGTATTGCCATCTCTGCGGGTCCGGTCTTCCCCTGTTTCAAATTGTAGATCCCCATTTACATCAACAGTCACATTTTCAAGCTGGGGAACCCCATCCATAGTGGTGACATATTGGCCATAAGTGGCGGACAGAGACATGCCTTCCCGGGCGTCATTCATGACGACATTTATCACACCGGCAATGGCATCAGAGCCATATTGAGCCGCCGCGCCGTCGCGCAAAACTTCGATGCGTTTTATGGCATTAGCCGGGATCATATTCAGATCGACAGATGATGATCCGCGTCCGATGGAGCTGTTCAGATTTAGCACCGCACTTGAATGGCGGCGTTTGCCGTTAACAAGAACCAGGGTATGGTCCGGGGCAAGTCCGCGCAACTGAGCCGGGCGCACATGATCAGTACCGTCAGTGATGGACGGCTGCGGAAAGTTAAAGCTTGGCAGTAAATTCGCCAGCAACATATTAGTTTCCGTAAAACCGGTCGCGATTAATTCCGGGCCACTCAGCACATCGATTGGGACATTGCTGTCGGCAATAGTGCGGCCTTTACGGCGCGTACCGATCGTGATGATCTCATCCGAGGGTTTTATTTCGGGTGTTGCCGCCTCCTCCTGAGCCATTACAGGACTGAAGGTCAACAATATTGCAACCAAGCCCGTACCTACAAGCAGTCCTCTTCTAAAATTTCTTGTAATTGAATTTTTCATAATTCTCTCCTTTGTATTATTGCCACACCTTTAATCTCTAAGCGTGTATTATAGTGATTGTATATAAAAATTCGGAACCTAAGTTCCTCAACACATGCAAAACATATATGTAATATGATGCATGAAATTTTTCACCGTTCAGTCATGGCGGCCCCCTTTCCCGGCAAATAGATTGCGTAAGGTCATCAGTAGCCTTGAGGGTGATTTTTTCGGTTTTCCCCTGCTGCTTCCAGCTAAAAGGTGTTTTTACCGGCTTGAGTGATCCAAAATATGTCACCCTTGGTTCACAGCAAACAGTAAAAATATTCTCACATAATAGTACAAGACTTACTTCCAGTTCCATATTTCCCCTCCTTAAACAAAACCTTTACTTTTCAGGTTTTTCAACCTCTCTAAAAATATTTTTATATCGCCAGATATACAAACTTCATCAATGTGCCAAAATCAAAAACCGGCCTGCCGGTGGCCTTACGGATAGCCTTTGAAAATGGAGGAATATCTGTGCATTCCAATACAAAGGCTCCAATGTCCAACCGCTCCATCATCGAGCAGGCAATCTCGACAACGTCGTTCTCTATCCTTGCAATATTGACTTCTTTATCGGGTGAGGAAAATATCTTGCTCCATTGATCACTGGCTTCCAGACCTTCAATATGAATTGAAATATCGTCCGTAATTCCTACACTTTTCATATGTATTTTGGTCAGAGCTGATTTTTTGGCGGTGATGATTCCCACCGCCTGATTTTTATTCAACATTTGATTTACCAAGGGGACTTGCAACAAGCTTGACGTGAAAACCGGTATATCAAGAGCGTCTGCCAGTTCCTTCTGGAAGATAGCATTAAACCCACAACTGGTTGTGATAGCGCGGACCCCCTGCTTTTGCATCTTCAGCGCTTCATCAATCATTGTCTGCAAAACATTCGGGCAGGGAGATTCTAAAATTGTGTAAACATTCGCCCCTTTCACCCGGCAATATTTAACTGGGAATTCAAAGGATTCAGGGCAATTGCTACTGCCCGGAAGTTGTTCAAATTGTAAAAGGCCGCGTTCAACCTGGCCTTCTTCCCAGCACAGAACGCCTATCGGAGGAACATCCAGGGAAATATTTTTTTCCACCATACTGAAAGTCTCTTTTATATTCACGTTATCAACATCCTCTGTAATCAACATTATTCACATTTCCTCATCATCGGTATCTGGCCAGACCGCATATCCAACGAAGGCGAAGATGATAGAAATAACTGGGCTGATCAGAAGGAAAAACGCATATGGCAAGTATGTCAAAGTGGCGACCCCTAATGTCGCCACGACAAATGCCGCGTCGCTGGTCCAAGGAATTAACACTGAAAACATGGTTCCACCGTCTTCAAGACTTCGCGACAAAACCCGGCGAGATACCCCCCGTTTCTTATAAAGTGGCTGTAAGGCAGCCCCTGGCATCACAATAGACAAATACTGGCTTGCGCTGAGCATAGTTATGCCAAGGCAGCTCAATATCGTACAGATTACAAGGGACCCTGTGTTAACAACAATTTTTTCCAGCCCCTTGAGCAGAGCCACCAACAAACCTGTACGTGTGAGCATCTCCCCCAGGACAAGAGCCATCATGGCGATTGTAACGGCGAAAAGCATACTGGTTAAACCGCCCCTGTTGGCAAAGAGCTTATTGGCTTCAGCCGATCCAAAATCATAATTCAACCCGGCCATAAGGCTGTTCAAAATTGTTTGAACATCGAAATTATTTTGAAAAACCAGAGCCACCGAAATACCGAGCAGCGCCCCAAATGACATGGCCATAATCGGCGGCACCTTTCGCGCCGCTAAAACAATTGTAATTAAAGGAATAAAAAGCAGTACGGGGGTAATGGTAAAATGGTCTTGAATGGATTGCTGAATAGTTTCAATTTTAACAATATCAATTGTTTGGTCAGAATATTTTGCGCCAAAATAAAAATATAGCCCCGCCGAGATTAGCCAAGCGGGGATGGTCGTGTACGTCATAGAGCGAATATGAGCAAATAAGGGCACATTAGCTGACGCAGACGCCAAATTGGTTGTGTCTGAAAAAGGAGACATCTTATCGCCGAACATACTACCTGAAAGTATAAGACCCGCTGACAGCGCCACGGGAATACCAAACCCCTGCCCTATCCCCATTAAGGCAACGCCAATTGTCCCCATGCTGGCAAATGAACTACCGGTAAAATATGACACCAGTGAACAGCTGACAAACCCGCCCAAAATGAACAGTGACGGTGTCAGCACTTCAAGCCCGTAATAGATGATGGCAGGGATAATCCCTCCCGCCACCCAGGAGCCTATGACGCAGCCGATAACCATCAATATTACGACAACAAAGGCGCTTTTTTTAATGCCATCGACAATATAATTTTCTATTTTTTTCGCACTATGGCCGTAAACAAGGCTTACTGCGCTATAAAATGTAATAGCAAGCAGCAAGGTTAATCTAGTCGACAATTCCAAAACCAACATCGAAAAACTTACGACACTTGCAAGCAGTATTAATATGACCAAACCGTCAAGAGGCGTAATGGTTTTAATTTTATTTTTCATAAAATTTTTCACTCCCCATTCCACGACATTTCTTCGCGCGTCACCAGAATTCCGCGTTTTTCCAGCTCCGGGCGGATGAGCGTAAAGGGGACATGCATGACGTCTAGGATACCTGTTTTCTTAATTTTATCCGCCAGAAGCAATTGCGCGCCTATGCTCATGGTAAAGCCAACTGTACGCTGCATGGCCGTATACCCGGTTTGCAAATCCCGTCTGTCAATGATCTGATAGATGACCCGTTTTTTTTCACCGTTAATGATGCCGCTGACGTCCGTTCGGATATAGGCAATATCCTGCTCATCTTTTTCATAAGAAAACTGAGGTTGAGATTTCAATACCGCAGCAAGAAATTCTGCAGGAGTAATGTCCAGTCCCTTAAACCTGATTGGGTTTGGGTCAAGAAAGCCACATTTGACAGCAATTTCCCAAAACGCCCCATGCCCAGGACGTCGGCAAATATATCGCCCCATTTGCTGAACTGTATTTTTAATACCAAATTTTTCGGCATAGTGAACGGTATTGCCATTTGGAAAGCATTCGACGACACCATCAATTAATGGATTTTCAACAAGATGCATACTCTTTGCAGAAAACATTTCGTGTGCCGGGATGTCTTTAACTTTGCCATCACGAATAACGTTAGACGGCCTTAAATATGACAACATCACACCGTGAACGGACCATGTAAATTTATAATTAATCGGGTTGGTACATGCCTCTATCGCAGGAAAACCCGCGCCGTATGAGTTAAATTTTACAACTTCATCAAATTCGTCTATATTGGCTTTTCCTAAAATCAGATCCAGACCAGGGTCCATCCCCAATTCTGAGATTAACAGGCAATTATTATCTTTTGCAATCTGATCAATTTCTGCAATTTCAGCTTTGATCAAATTTATTGTACTTTCATCAGACAAGGACTGATTGAGAAAATACATACTGCTGATGAGCGAACTGCCTTCTTCGGCTGCAATTCTAGCTATTTTAAGCGTGTAGGCGGCAGGTAACGCCTCAATAACAATATCAGCCACAGATATTAATTTTCGCAATTGCTCATCATCAGCAACATCAACTTGCTGAAAACTCACACGCGCTGTGTCGAGACTATCAACAAATAGCTTTGGCTCTGCCTGCCCGTCAACGGCAACAATATTACTACTATTACTTGTATTTAACAAATCATATAGTACGGCCTGCCCCTGCATGCCTAAACCCAAAATCAGTATGCCTTTATCACGAAGCATTAAATCCCCTCAACACTTAATAGTATGCCATTGTGTTATATATCACGATATATTTCCACATATCTGTCGTTAAAAGCACACCCTTTATGGTTATTTCTCACATAATTTTTACTTAATAACCCATTTTATAGCTATATACAGCACTACAAACAAATGATATTATCTTATCAAGATATAGCGTTTTGTTATATCAAAGAGAGTATTTATGAATTTAAGGCAAATTAAGGCATTTCATGCGGTCGTAATTTCGGGCTCTGTTTCGAAGGCGGCAGAGTCTATCGGCCTTACTCAGCCCGCCGTCAGTAAATTAATACAAAATCTAGAAAGCACCATCGGGTATGAATTATTCAAGAGAATTAAAGGAAGAATAAATCCTACGCCCGAAGCGAGGTTCTTATTTCATGAGGTTGATAATATATTGTCTCAGATGGACCGCTTAGATGGCCTGTTTAATTCGCCAAGCGAATATCATCACAAAGAAATTCAAATTGGCGCATTATCTGGCCTAGCTAACTTTCTATTCCCAGAAATTTTAGGAAAATTTTCAAAGAAAAATATTAATTTTAATGTAAATTTATACACCCATAATTCAAATATTATCTGCGACTGGATTTCACGACAGACCCTTGATATTGGATTAATTGATATCCAAAGTACATCTCCCAGCTATAACAGCACTCCAATCCCTCTTACTTTCTTATGCGCTATTCCAAGTAATGACGCCCTAGCAAGCAAACCAATCCTCACCCCAAAGGACCTTGATGGGAAGCCCTTTATTTCGCTGTACAAAAGGCATCCATCTTACGGAAAAATTGATCGTGTTTTCAAAAAAGAAAAAGCCGTATATAATGTTGTCCATAAAGTTCTCGTGCATATGCCCGCCATATCTATGGTCCGCGCGGGTATGGGTTATGCGTTTATAGACACCATAAACGCTTGGTCATATGAGAAACATCTTGGGCAGACTAATGTTGTATTTAAACCTTTCACGCCTCACATACAGGAAGATATGGCAATAATAACCCCAATTTTAAGACCTTTATCACAGCCTGTTTTGGATCTGCTGGAAATTATAAAATCATCAATTATGGAAATTGAACAACAATATTATTGCACGGATCTACATTAAATTAATGCTATTTGCGGTTATCCTGAAAATCGGGCAATTTGATCATACCCATAAACAGGCTCATAGCCACAGCATTGTTTTGAAACACTTCTTGAGACATCTTTGGCCTCATAATTAGAGTTTTTCCGTGTTAACTTGCTAATTCCATGAGGATTGACCGCCACATCTTCATTGCCACAGGCAATGTATCAGTAGGAATTCTTTCATTTAAACCGTGAGAAAATTTATCAGAGTCCTTTATGAAAATACCTGAGAAAGTATAGCTGGGAATGCCAACTGCTCTAAAATGGAGAGCATCCGAAGCTCCTGACGCCATATGAGGAATTATAGGCAAGTCCGGATAAGAAGCATGAACCCCGCGCGAAATGGCTTCAAAAACATCTTTTCGTACGGGAGACGCATCACTTTCCAAAGGACTGCCAAGTCCCTTCCACTCTATTGCGTCATTGGCAACAATTTTTTTAAGCCTGGCAAGGGTTTCATCGACCCCAAGTCCAGGAAAGACGCGACAATTTATAGTCGCGGTTGCCGATTGCGGCAAAGCATTTTCAGCATGCCCCGCTCTTAACATTGTCGGCACACAGGTCGTCCCTAAAGAACCGACATATACTGGAATACTTCTCAATATGCTCACAGCGTCCTTATCCTGAGGATTTTCTGCGAATCGTTTCATGGCATCTCCCACTGTGCCCCCGACGAGTGGCGCCGTTTGTTCGAAATAGGACAAGGTTAGCTCATTGGTTCTAACTGGAAATTCGTACCTAAATACTTTATTCAATGCGGCGGACAGATCAGCGATGGCGTTATCACGTTTGGGACGTGAACTGTGCCCGCCGGAGTTGCGCGCTGTCATCTCGAATGTGGCATATGTCTTTTCGGCACTATCAACGGAAAAAGAAACGGCCTTGCCATTTTCATCAAGGTGTCCGCCGCCGCCGTCGGGAATAAGGGCGAACTCAGCGTCGATCAAATGACGGTATTCCGTAACAAGGCTGCGGGTTGTTATCATCCTGGTTTCTTCATCGCCGGTCAAAGCCAGTATAATATCCCTGTTGGGAACAAACCCTTCCGATTTTAGCCGCATCATGGTCGCGGCCAGCACCGCAATACCAAATTTATTGTCATTAACACCCCGGCCATAATAATAGCCATTTTCCTCAATTAATGTGAAAGGGTCACGTTCCCAGTCTTTGGGCAGTGCATCAACCACATCCATATGAGCAGAAAGTAAAATGGGTTTTTTGCCTGAGCTCCCGTCTCCTCTGTAGCGGATAACAAGAGCGGCTGTGTCGCCCATGGGCAGTAAGTGAATATCTTTTTGATCAAATCCGGCACTTTTGAATTCATCAGCAATATATGTGGCAAGTTCAGGCACATTGCCAAACCCTTTTGCAGTTCGCATTGAAACACTGACGCGGATCATCTCAAGAGCTTTATCTTGATATTTTTGAGCGGCATCATCCGCTGCATGGGTGGAAGTACACCCACAACAAATCATAAAAAATAGCCCGAATATACCCATATATTTTTTCATCACATTTTTCCCTTTATTTTTATTGAAACGCATTGATATACGCACTCTGCATGTTGTTTAGTAACATTAAATACCTTGAACCTATCAACTGACAAAGTCAGAACGCTCCAAGCGTGCCCCTCGCCTGATTGGATGATTCTTGATAGATTTTTCAACATAACATCTTTCTGACATCATCCACACTAGCAACCCTGCGGTTTTCTTTTCTGGCAACATCCGTACAAAACCGTATCATCTCGGCATTATCTGATAAGCGCTGCCCATCTTTGCGCCAGATGTTGTTTTCAAACCCCACTCGGATATGGCCCTCATTGTGCACCGCATGAAACACAGCATTAACTTCATTGGTACCAAACCCGCATACAGCCCAAGGAAAGCCCGCCTGCAATGTGCATTGCTTTAACTGGTCTATTTCTCCTTCTGCTGACTTGTCCTGATAGTTACCAAGCACAAAAAGCGTGAACGGATGGTCATTTTGAAATATCCCCCTCGCGCGATAGGCCTCAAAACGCTGGTAATCATTTTCGTCATAGAGAATATATTGCGGGAAAATATTTTCCCTTGTCATCCAGTCAATGAAGCTGGATAAATCGTTCAAGTCACCATCACCCGGGCATATTTCATGTAGGGCAAGGGACACCGCCTCGGGCCGCAATTCTTTGACCATAGCCATCTGTTCATGGCGGGAATATTTCCCCACGGCCTCTGAAGTGGCCTGAATGATAATATCATGGCCCACCGCGCTGCGTATGGCAGAAATA
>JAESQI010000247.1 GCA_016765255.1 Robiginitomaculum sp.
AAATTCAGAGTAGGCAAATTCTTCATTATACGTCCAGCGGTAATACATAGCAGCAATGAGTAGCCACTCATCCCCGAACAACTCCAAAATCAATGCCGCTAGTTTTTGCTTCGGGCCAGTTGGATATATAGAAGGCCCGCCCTCACGGGCTTCCACATAATCTATAATATCTGTCGTGTCTTGGACGGTGCTGTCATCAGGGGCAACAAGCACAGGAATGACAGGCCAACCAACACGCGGCAAAAGTGCGCTGCCGTAAACCTCCCGCGTGGCCAGCACTTCTTTAAACGGCACATTTTTCCAGCGCAAATACCCTCTCGCTTTACCAGAATACAAAGACAGCGGCGCGGCGTAGAGGGTGTATGCAGAATGTACCATTTTCTCTCCTTATACTGTCATCCCGTCCTCGGTGCGGGATCTCAATGTTTGTAGCAAAGGTCGAGATCCCGGGTCGAGCCCGGGATGACAATGCTGTTTATCGCGCCGCTAAAATTTTGGCGATGGTGTCGGCTTTGAGGTCAGAAACTTTGGCGTCAATGCCCATTGCATTGGCCAACTTGACCACATCAACTTCGAGCATTTTCGACAGAGACGCTTGGGTGTGTTTTGGTTTTCCAAAGCGGCCATACATCGTTTCTCCTGATGCACCCATTTCGCGCAAGAGACTTGGCACTTCAAATTGTTCGCCGTAAGCACTGCGGAGTTCATCAGCGCGTTCCACAAACTTTGCAATACCAACCATGTCAATAAAGCTGATGGCGCCGCCCGTATAAGGGGCAAAGCCCCAGCCGAAGATGGAACCTAGATCGGCTTCGCGGGGGTCAGAAATAATCCCTTCGGCCATCGTCCGTGCCGCCTCGATAGATTGAGCATACAAAATACGGTCTTTAACCTCGCTTGCGCTTGGTTGATTTTCCAAAATCCCGTCTATTGCAAATTGACCGAGTTCAGGCCAGAGGGATTTTTCGCGGCCATTATAGTCGTAAAACCCTTTGCCGTTCTTGCGGCCTTGGCGGTCATGTTTTTCAATCATGGCGGTGATGATTGGATCCATTTTGCCTTCGACGTAATGATTACCAAGATCGGCTTTCGTTTGTTGCAAAATCTTATAGCCCAAATCAATCGCCACTTCGTCTTGCAAAGAAAGCGGCCCGACAGGCATGCCCGCCATGCGCGCCCCTTGTTCGATTAAGGTTGGCTTCACACCTTCAGACAACATGTTATAGCCCTCATTGATGTAACGCATAACGCAACGATTGGCGTAAAATCCACGCGTGCCTTCGACCACAATCGGTGTTTTTTTAATGCGGGTGGCAAAATCAAGAGCGCGGGAAATGGCGTATTCAGACGTTTCCTTACCTTTGATAATCTCCACCAAAGCCATTTTGTGTACGGGGCTAAAGAAATGAATCCCAATGAAGTTTTCAGCGCGGCTTGATGCTTTGGCCAAATCACTAATTGGAATGGTTGAAGTGTTAGAGCCAAACACGGCGGTCTTTGGAATCACGTCCTCAGCCATTTTAGTGATCTTGGCTTTTAGGTCTGAATTTTCAAACACAGCTTCGACGACTAGGTCTACATCAGATAGCAAAGCGTAATCCGTTGTCGCGGTAATGCGAGCGAGGATTGCGTCCATTTTTTCTTGGCTCTGCTTACCGCGTTTTACCCGTTTGGCCTGTTCTTTTTCTGTCAGAGCCTTGCCTTTGTCCGCCCCTTCTTGGTCACGGTCGATCAGAACAACTTCGATGCCTGCCATTGCCGAAACATAGGCAACGCCCGCTCCCATAAAGCCAGCGCCAATGACGCCGATTTTATTGATTGCGCCCGGTTTTTGAGACGCGGGCCTCGCCCCGCCCTTATCAATCGCTTGCTTGGAAATAAACAATGAGCGGATCATGTTTTGAGTTTTCCGAGACTGGAGGAGTTTGCAAAAATAACGCGTTTCAATCCGAAGGGCTGCGTCCATCGGCACTTGACACCCTTCATAAACCGCTTTGAGGATATTGGGCATGGCAGGGTAATTACCGTAACTTTCCTTGCGAACCATAACGGGCGCACCAGCAAACATCGGGAAGCCCTGCGCTGTCCACGGATCCCCACCCGGAAAACGAAACTTATCCGCGTCCCACGGTTGTTTGGCTTTCGGGTTTTCTAGTACCCAAGCCTTAGCCGCGCCAATCAATTCACTTTGCGGCACTGCGGCATTGACAAGACCCATGCTCACGGCTTCCTTCGCTTTTATGTTTTTTGCTTGCAAGAGAAGCGGCGCGGCGTTCATCAATCCGATCATACGCGGTACGCGTTGCGTACCCCCTGCGCCTGGCAAAAGGCCGACCATAACTTCTGGAAAACCAAGGCGGAGTTTAGGGTCATCACTGGCTGCAAACCGCGCATGACAGGCAAGGGCCAACTCAAACCCGCCGCCAAGGGCCAAGCCGTTAATGGCACAGGCTACAGGCTTACCACAGGTTTCTAAGTTCCGAAAAACTGCGTTGAGGCGAAACACCATGTCAAATAATTTGCTTTTGCCAGCTTGTTCGTCTTTGGCGATTTCTGTGAACACAGATTCAAACTGTCCGCCGAGTTCTTCCAGATTTGCACCCGCACAAAAGGCTTTCTTGCCTGAAGTAATCACCGCCCCTTTAATGCTCTCGTCTTCAGTGATTTTGGCAACCCATTCCCCAATTTCGGATATAACGTCTTGGGACAATACATTCATAGACCGTTTTGGGCTATCAAATGTAATCAGCGCAATCCCGTCTTTATCGGTATCTAGTGTAAAATGTTTCATTGCTTATACTCTCTCAATAATAATTGCGCTGCCCATACCGCCGCCGACACAGAGTGTGATCAACGCGGTTTTTTTGTTGGTGCGTTCTAGCTCGTCCACCATTGTACCGATAATCATGGCCCCCGTAGCGCCGAGTGGATGCCCCATAGCAATAGCACCGCCGTTGACGTTCATTTTCTCGTGGGGGATATCCATGGCTTGCATGGCGCGAAGCACAACAGACGCGAACGCCTCGTTGATTTCCCAAAGGTCTATATCGTCCACCGTCATACCTGCTTTTTTCAAAGCTTTGGCGGCAACAAATTCTGGCCCCGTGAGCATGATCGTTGGTTCGCTGCCAATTTCGGCAAAGCTGCGAATACGAGCACGGGGGGTTAGGTTTTGATCCTTACCTGCTTGCTCACTGCCAACTAGAACCATCGAGGCCCCGTCTACAATCCCTGAACTATTACCCGCATGATGCACATGATTGATGGTTTCGATCTCTGGATATTTTTGCAAAGCGACAAAATCAAAACCCGGCATCATTTGCCCCATTGCGGTAAAGCTCGGGTTTAAGGAGCCAAGGCTTTGCATGTCAGTCCCTGGGCGCATATGCTCATCCGTGGAGAGGATATTCACACCCATTTGGTCTTTGACGGGCACAATAGATTTTGCGAAACGACCTTCCTCCCATGATGTGGCGGTACGTTTTTGTGATTCGACTGCGTAAGCGTCACAATCGTCACGGCTAAACCCGTATTTTGTCGCGATCAAGTCGGCTGAAATGCCTTGAGGAATAATATGGTGGTCAAAAGCAATGCTTGGGTCAACGCCCATCGCCCCGCCGTCACTGCCCATGGGAATGCGAGATAAGCTCTCAACACCGCCCCCAACAACCATGTCAGACATACCAGACATAACCTTGGCCGCCGCAATATTAACGGCTTCAAGACCAGAGGCGCAAAACCGGTTAATCGAAAGCCCCGCACATGCTTCGTCCCAATTTGCCGTGATAACCGCAGAGCGCGCAATATCTGCCCCTTGGCCTTTAATTTGGTGCACACATCCTAGGATCACATCATCAACTTTTGATGTGTCGAGGTCGTTACGCTCCGCCAAAGCTTCCAACTGCTGGCTCGCCAGCGAAAGCGCCGTAATCTCGTGCAAACTTCCGTTCTTTTTACCTTTGCCGCGTGGTGTGCGGATCGCGTCATATATATATGCTGTTGTCATGTTTGGTCTCCGTTGGATACTTTGTGATTAAGTTTACGCATCAGGGCTGCGATAACGTCTTGCCCGTCTGCGCCTAATTGATCGGCAACTCTGCTACGTTCGCCTTGCGGTTTGTTTTGGCTCATTTTGTTTTTACCGATGATTTCGTCGACCGATAATTCAAAGGCGAGAATGCCGCGCAAATTGCCCGCGACGTATTTCTCGCTTAAATCCCCAATTGCCCACTCCGTTTCGTATTTTTCGACCTGCGCGGTCATAGAAGCAAGTGTATTTTCAGGCGCGGTAGCTTTCAATGTCCCTAGTATTTCGACCGCCTGATAATTCCATGTCGGTACATTACGCAACGGCTCGGTATACATCGTTGGCGAGATATAAGCATGGGGGCCTGCAAATAACACTTTAGCGGTTTTGCCAGCGCGAATAGCCTCCACTTGCGGATTGCGCGCCGAAATATGTCCACACAAAACCAAACCATTTGCCGTTTTCTTAAGCAGCATAGGAATATACGACATGGTCAAATCCCGCGTCACAAGCACACCAAAGTCATTTGCTTCCACAAAGGTTAGTGCCTCGGCTTTAGAGAATTGAAATGCTGGCGGGACGTACATAGGTCTACAAACCCCGCGCAATGACGAGTTTCATAATTTCATTTGTGCCGCCGTAAATGCGTTGTACTCTTGCGTCGCGCCACGCTCTCGCCACAGGGTATCCATTCATATAACCGTAGCCGCCGTGCAGTTGCACACATTCATCAACGATTTTACATTGTAGGTCAGAGACTAGGTATTTGGCCATGGATGCCATTTCTGTGGTCAACCTGCCCGCCACCAATTCGTCCGTGCAGTGGTCACAAAATATTTTAGCCATCGTCGCTTCGGATTTACATTCAGCCAGTTTGAAGCGGGTGTTTTGAAAATCCATGATCGACTTACCAAAGGCTTTACGCTCACGCACATAGTCTATGGTTTGGCCTAATATATTTTCAATCATGGCCATAGCTTGCAGAGCGATGATGAGGCGCTCTTGGGGCAGTTTATCCATCAGCTGATAAAAGCCGCGTCCTTCTTCGGGGCCAATCAGGGCAGAGGCTGGGATTTTCATATCGTCAAAAAATAGCTCGCATGTATCTTGGCCTTTCAGGCCGACTTTATCCAGTTTTTCGCCGCGACTAAAACCCGGAAGCCCGTCCGTTTCAACGGCAAAGAGGGAGATACCTTTAGCCCCCTCACTCGGGTCGGTTTTGGCGCAGACAATAATAAAATTAGCCGTGCCGCCATTGGTGATAAAGGTTTTGGAACCGTTGAGCACATATTGATTGCCCCGCTTTAATGCCGTGGTTTTCATGCCTTGAAGATCAGAGCCGCCGCTCGGTTCTGTCATGGCAATGGCGGCCACATATGCACCAGAGATAAGCTTTGGCAACCAGTCTTTCTTTTGATCTTCGGAGGCAAAGGCGGTGACATAAGGCGTGACAATGGCGTTGTGTAACACCATGCCCCACGCATCTATGCCTTGGCCATGCACGGCGTCAATGATAATGGCATCGTGGCGAAAATCGCCGCCAACCCCGCCGTATTGCTCGGGGCAATCTGGAACCAAGAGACCGTATTGCCCCGCCTTTAACCAGACTTCTCTGTCAACCACGCCCTGCTTTTCCCATTTTTCAACATGGGGCACGCACGTGTCTTTAACAAAGGCATTAGCCGCATCCGCGAACAAGACGAATTCTTCTTCTTCGCGCCATGCAGGCCGTTGCGTTCCAAGATTATAGACCATAATTGTATTCCTTAAAACCGGTCAGCCGCCAGTGCCATGACGGGTTCAGCTCCGCTTTGCACTTTAGCGAGATGGGCGTCAAGATTTGGCAAGATACGGGCGAGGAAATATTTACCCGTGATGATTTTATCAGCGT
>JAESQI010000248.1 GCA_016765255.1 Robiginitomaculum sp.
CAGTTTCGCGTATTTCACTGCTATATTTTTCGGCAAAGTAACGGCGCAATGTGTCTTGCAGCATACGGCGTTCTTCAGTGTGATTAAAATCCATATAAAACCCTATAACCCGAGAATGGTTTTGCTAATGATTATGCGTTGAATCTCATTTGATCCGCCAAAAATAGACAGCTTATAATTATTAAAATATTTTGAACAAACGGCAGCAGCATAGTCGGGACCAATTGGGTCTTCATTATAGCCCTTATCAAGGGCTTCAGAAATAAACGGGGCGGCATATGGCCCCAAAGCCCGCCGGGTTAAATCATTGATCGCTTGGCGAATTACCGTACCTTTAATTTTTAACATCGAACTTTCCGCGCCCGGCGCTTGCCCTGCCGCCGCTTGCGAAATAACCCGCAAATTTGTTGTTGTCATTGCCATTAAGTCAATTTCGATTTGCGCTAAGCGAGCCGCAAAAAACGGATTGTCTGCAAGGGGCTTGCCGCCTAATTTCTCTTGCAATGCAATTTGTTTTAGATGCGCTAGTCCCGCATTTGATGCGCCAATACCCGCTATATTCGTGCGCTCATGGGTGAGCAAATATTTCGCATATGTCCAGCCCATATTTTCTTCGCCGATCAAATTATCAAGGGGAACTTTTACATCATCAAAAAAAACTTCATTAACCTCACAATCACCATCCAAAAGTTTAATGGGGCGCACGGTAATGCCAGCCGTATTCATATCGATCAGCAAAAATGAAATGCCCGCTTGTTTTTTGACATCAGGGTTCGTGCGTACAAGGCAAAAAATCCAATTGGCGTGCTGCCCCAAAGTTGTCCATGTTTTTTGACCATTGACGGTGAAAAAAGCTCCGTCAGCATCCTTCCCGCGCACGGCCTTTGTTTTTACGGAGGCTAAATCAGAGCCTGCGCCCGGCTCAGAATACCCTTGGCACCACCAGTGGCGCCCATCCAATATGCGGGGCAGAAAGTAATCTTGTTGCTGCTTATTGCCAAACTTTTGTAAAACGGGAGCCAGCATCATCAGGCCGAACGGCACGATACGCGGGGCCCCCGCCATAGCGCATTCTTCTTCGAAAATATGACGCTGAACAGCATTCCAATTCGCGCCGCCAAATTTGCTAGGCCAATGATTTGCCAGCCAGCCTTTCTCGTTCAAAAGCGCATGCCACTCCTCATGGTCTTTTTTAGTCAGACGGTGCCCAAGCTTAACTGTGTTTGATATAGATTTCGGCAGTTTCTCTTGTAAAAAACCGCGAATATCTGCTCGAAACTCATTTTCTTGTTTTGTATACGCAATGTCCATTAAGTGTCTTTCTTATTATTAAGCGAATATCTACATGCTGATTATGTGCAGTCTTCGCAGCTTGGCATAATTACGCGATCGCTAAAATACAATTGAGGCGGTTTCTAATAATTAGGCAATTGATAGGTAAGTCTCAGAATTTATGTTTTGATTTGCTTTTTTATTGTGAAATTTAACCCTTGTCGCTCTATCATATTTACTCCCCTATCCTGACTTTTTCTTGTACACCTTTTTTGTTTCTGCAATTGACTGTTAAGTCAATGAATGTGCATTTAAAGGTATGAACTCACTTTTACGCATTATTTGTTGTACGGGGAGCTTTCCAAAATTGCTATAAAGCCATCTGCATATCAGGCTTACTCCCAATTCAATTGACTTTTTACGACATTTGATTGATGCTAAGATAACTATATGTGAAGCCATTATAATGATAAAAAATATGACAACCCATACAATCAGGGCTGCTGCATTCGAAGGTTTTCGCAGCTTGTTATGGGAACATGATGTAAACCCCTCGGAAATTCTTGCCGCCCTTGGGCTTGATGAATCATTATGGGAAAATCCAGATGCCCCTATTCCCCTTAACACATACCGACGCGCACTCAATTTGGCTGCTGCTGCAACGCAACAGCCACAATTTGGGCTTTTATTGTCGCAAAGACAAAGCCTATCAAAGTTCGGCGCTGTGGGATATTTAATGAAGCACGCTAATACACTTCGAGACTCATTAGAATGTTTAGGCCAATATTTGCGTATACATGATGAAAGTTCACGCGCGAGTTTAGAGATACATGACGACGTGGTTTTATGGAAGCTTGAGCTTGGAAAGCTTACGGGGGAATCCGTTGTTCAACACACTGAGCATGGCGCCGGGCTTGGGTTAAGAATTATTAGAATTCTTATATCTAAAACATGGAAACCAAAAGCTGTATATTTTGAGCATGCCAAACCCGAATGCACAAAACTATATGATCTAATTTTTCAGTGCTCAGTGTTTTTCGAACAGTCCGCTAATATGACGGAATTCCCAAAAGAATTGCTCAATCAAAAACTACCCGACGCAGATCCACAGCTTTATAGCATAATTCGCTCACATCTTGAGAGCATTAAGGAAGATGCAGGGGATGCTTTTTTACAATTGGTTCAGCAATCAATCCAAGAAAACCTTGAACACAGCAAACCTCTTTTGAGCATGACAGCAAAACGCTTAGAGATGAACGCTGCGCAATTACAAAGACGATTAAAGCTGCAAAACACCACTTTCCAAGAGGTGTTACAAGATGTGCGCTTCGGCCTTGCCTGCAAATATTTAACCGATACCGACTTACCGCTTTCATCGATAACAGCTCTACTTGCATTTGCGGATCCAGCCGTTTTTTCCAGATCTTTCAAACATAGTGCGAGCATAACGCCAAGCGCTTGGCGAAATGAACACAAAATAATAGTGTCCTAAAAAGCACAACTTATATTTTATATGTTCGACTTTGCTTTTAAAGCCCTTAATTGCACCTAAAGGCAAATCGCCCATATTATTTTATCATATCCTCTTAGGTATTATTCACATAAAAAGGGACACCATGAGTATAACATCCAAAACCACATTAGCATTTTCCACATCAATTTTAGCACTTGCCTTGGCCCTGCCAGCACTTGCGCAAGTGGAAGACGAGATTATCGTTACGGCCACAAAGCGGTCTGAGACAATCTTTGATGTCCCATTAGCCGTCACTGCGGTTTCTGGCGACACATTGGCAAAAGCACAAATACGAGACATTGCTGATTTGCAGAACATCGCACCTTCCTTAACATTTTCGCAAACTACGGGCGGACTACAATCAATATTTTCTATTCGTGGTATCGGGACGGCTGGAAACAATACTGGCCTAGAGCAATCTGTTGG
>JAESQI010000249.1 GCA_016765255.1 Robiginitomaculum sp.
ACTGTCGCCCGTTCGCCATTTTGTCCCCAATCGTTTCTGCTTCCAGTCAGGAGTCGGGATAACGCCCTTTATTTGCCCGCTGATTCCAAGGTCAAACCCCTGCCCAAACCCTAGACGTTCTGCAAAGGGTTTTATTTTTTCCAATCCAAGTCGCTGCACGATTTCATAAAAATAAACATCACAAGAATTTTGCAACGCATCATGCATATTCATCAAACGATGCCCACGCCTTTTCCAACAATGAAAATCCCGGTTCCCTACATTTATTTTACCCGTACAAAATATTCTATCATTCGGATTAATAACCTTATGTTTCAATGCGGCGAGCATGACTGCCATTTTAAAGGTTGACGCTGGGGGATACCCTCCGCCAATGACTTTGTTAAATTGTGGCCGCCTTGGGTCTGCGTTTAAGATATCCATATCGGCTTGTGTCAATCCAGAAACGAATAAATTATTGTCAAATGTGGGCATAGACAGCAAGACACGCAATTCACCTGTCATGACATCCATGACAACTATTCCCCCGCTCTCATCACCAAATTGCTTGGCGGCATATTCCTGCAAGCCTGCGTCAATCGTGAGCCAAACGTCTTTGCCACTTTTTGCTGGGACTTTATCGCTTTGCCATTCTCGAACGGTTCGCCCTATCGCATTGACTTCGACTTTTTGACGCCCAGGTTTACCGCGCAACACCTTGCCCTGTGACTTCTCTATGCCTATCTTGCCTATTCTAAAAGTAGGTTGGCGCAGGAGCAGATCATCATCTGTTCGCAAAGCTTTGGCATCTGGTTTACCGACATAGCCCAGTATGTGCGCAAATGTGCCGCCGTGCGGATAATTGCGCCCTTTATCCTCCAAGGGAATGACGCCAGGCAAATCCGCCCGCTTCATGTTCAGCGCCGAAAACACATTCCAATCCAAATGCTCATCTATTAATATGGAAACAAATTTTGCATTTTCCTTAATATCTTTATGTATGCGTTTACGTGTCCCTGCGCTTAACGGTAATATCTTAGAGATCTTATCTAATGTATTTTCTATATTTTCCACACGTTCGGGAATCATGACCAATCTAAAGTCTTGTTTGTTTGTCGCAAGCGGCTCGCCAAACCTGTCTAAAATGCGTCCGCGTTCTGGAATGATTGTGTTAAAATTAAATCTATTTTTATCCGATAATACTTTATAATTTTCTGCTTGGGAAACCTGCAAATAGAACAAACGTGAAGCCAAAACTCCAAATATACTGGCACCACCTATGCCAAGCATCGCTGCACGCCGCGTAATCAGACCAGAATTTTCCTCATTATCTAGCACTTCAATCCTCTAAGTAACCATTGTCGAGCGCTTATAACCAAACAGATTTCGTATCCAAAAAAACACCGGAAAATACAGAAGGGCAACAAATATAGACCCAACAAAACCCATCATACGTGGTGGATGCCCTAATGACAAATATCCAATAATATATGCAAGCAATACAACAAAAACCAGACTCAGAAAAAATCCTAATATAGCATTTCTAAATGACGCCTTAGGGTTCAATCCACCTTCCATAATAATGAAGAGCAAAAGATAGCAAATAGACCAAATACCTAATGGGCCATGGCTCGTCATGTCATTTACAATCCCTAACATAAATATAAATAAAAGCGACCATGAGTAGGAAGCCCGTGTTGGCCATAAATAAATTACAGTAACAGGAATGAGGGAAAACCCAATATTTATAAAACCGAGATCAAGGTTTATCATCGCAATAACAACAAAAACAATTCCCAATAAAAACCCTTGTAACCCTGCGGAAAATGACCGCAAACTATTTGGGGCCTCTTGAGCTATCATTGCGCCGTTCCTGTATTATCGACAGTTGGATTATCCAACACTTTTATTTCTTCCAAATTAGGCGGCGAGGGCAAGCTTAATTCTTCAGCGCCGTCTTTCGGTTTTTGTATAGGGGTAAATGGGAGCACCCACACCCAGTCAATGGGTTGGCTTTGCGTAAATAATTCCACGCGCAAACGATTTGCCTCCTCGACAACAACTTCGCCAATTTCGAGCCCCCTTGGTAGAACACCCCCGTCACCAGATGTGACAATTCTATCCCCGCTTTGCCAATCGGACTCTGGGGAAATATACTCTAGCCATGGCCGCGCCGTATTGTGACCAACGAGGATCGCACGGCTTAATGATCTTTGTGACATAACAGAAACACCACTGTTTAAATCATTTAGCAAAAGAACCCGAGATGAAATTCTCCCCACATTGACCACATGCCCATAAAGCCCATCGACTGTCATGACCGCATACCCAATTTTTACTCCCTTATTTTTCCCAATATTGATAAGGGCCGAATGTGCGAATGGGCCATTTGCCTCGCTCACAACTCGCGTAACTATTTTTTGCGACGGAATATCGGACGACGTATCAATACCGAATATTTCTTCAAACCTTCTCACCCGCATTTTTAGATCAAGAACTTGGTTTTCATATACTCGTAAGCGTTCATTTTCTGCTTTAAGAATTATATTTTTCTCAACTGTTTCAGAACGTGTATTCCAGCTCGAAAACAAGAGCTCAACACCACGGATGGGGAAAGCAATCCCAGACATAACTTTTGAACTAAAATCATCTACGGTCAGTCGCCCAGATGCCAATAAAGTTTTTTGCTGGCGGTCAGATATAACAATAATCAGCGATAATAAAACAAGGAAAACGGCCAATCCCCGCCGACGGGAGCGTTTGTTGACGGGCTGGTTATAACGGTTCTGGCGCTCATATTTGCTCATAAACCATATCCATACCTATCTTCCCGTTGCCTACCTTCCCGTTGATAGGACGCTTTTCCATTTGTTCAAATTTTCGACAACCATGCCAGACCCGCGCACAACACACGTCAATGGATCATCGGCAATAGACACTGGTAGACCTGTACGGTTTCTAAGCTCCGCATCTAAGTTACGTAGCAATGCCCCGCCACCTGTCAGCATAATACCCTTATCAACAATATCAGACGCAAGTTCAGGCGGTGTAGATTCGAGTGCATTTTTTACAGCTTCGACAATTTGCTCAACAGGCTCAGACAGAGCCTCTGCGATCATTGCCTCGGTAACACGGACTTCACGCGGTACGCCATTCATCAAATCACGCCCTTTAATTTGAACATTCATGCCCTCACCGTCCTCAGGCATTTGCGCTGAGCCAATTTCTTTTTTCACTTGTTCGGCGCTCATTTCCCCCAACAACAAATTCGTCGTGCGGCGTACATATTGGATGATCGCTTCATCCATTTTATCCCCGCCAACCCTTACAGAGCGAGAATATACAATGCCGTCAAGCGACAAGACCGCAACTTCAGTGGTGCCGCCGCCAATATCCACAATCATCGACCCAGAAGGTTCATGAATAGGCAAACAGGCCCCGAGAGCAGCTGCCATGGGTTCTTCAATAAGGTAGACTTTACGCGCTCCAGCCCGTGCAGCACTATCATGGATCGCTCGTTTTTCCACAGCCGTTGCCCCCGAAGGCACACAAATAACTACCTGTGGATGTATTAAATTTCTGCGATTATGTACTTTTCTTATGAAATGTTGGATCATGACTTCCGCGACTTCAAAATCAGCAATCACGCCGTCCTTCATAGGCCGTATAGCTTCGATATGCCCTGGTGTGCGACCGAGCATCATACGAGCTTCACTCCCGACAGCGTGAACTTCTTTGCGGCCATTTTTTATTGAATACGCAACAACAGAAGGCTCACTTAAAACTTGCCCCCGCCCCTTCACATAGACCAAGGTATTTGCAGTTCCGAGATCAATGGCGATGTCGGCTGATAAAAATCCAAAAATGCTAGAAAGCATGTCTCGTCCCGTTCATTAGCTGTGATTTGTTCACCTTCGTAGACTTGCAGGTAAGGTGTTAAAAATGTCACAAAATAAAATAAAATTTCTATTGACAGTTAATGGACAGGCTATGCTTAA
>JAESQI010000250.1 GCA_016765255.1 Robiginitomaculum sp.
AATAAAATTCACCAATAAAATTGATAGCCAGTTAAAAGTAAATATAGACCCGACACACACCTACAGAATTTTTCACAATCTTTTTCGTAATGCCGTGCAAGCTATGCAGGGGGATGATGCGGGTAAAAATACCAATAAGCTTACTGTTAGCGCGGTTAAGTTCGACGAAAAAGTGAGCGTCCTGATTATAGATACAGGCCCAGGTCTACCAGATAATGTACGGAACAATTTGTTTAAGGCGTTCACAACGGGGGTAGGGAAGGGCGGTACTGGCCTTGGCTTGACAATCGCTCGCGAACTGGCCCGCGCCCAAGGAGGTAATTTGTTATTAGAAAAGACGGGCGTAGACGGTACAACATTTATTGTAGAATTGCCGTCGGTTTAATCGGTTTATTATTCTCCTGCGACAATCCCTTCACGCCTCGGATCTGCGGCGCCTGTATAAGTCCCGTCACCGTTTTTCCTGATAATATGAATGCCGCTAATTTCGCCTTTCGAGCGTCTGACTTTGTGGCCCATGGTTTCAAGCCCCACGATCAGATTTTCATCCAGTCTATTTTCTTCTAAGCGCACAGAGCCGTTTCTGGATATGATATTGGCGAGGTTGACTGCTTCTTGCGGTGTCATGCCCCAATCAATCATGGCCACCATTGTTTTAGCCGTATAGGCGATAATGCTGGATCCACCGGGTGAACCAGTGGCGAAACTAAATTGTCCGCCTTTGTCAAAAACAATATGAGGTGCCATGGATGAGCGAGGACGTTTGCCTGCTTGTGGTCTATTGGCGATCAATTTACCGTCCTTGTCACGGGCGATAAAAGAAAAATCGGTCAGTTGATTATTGAGCATAAAGCCGCCTGCCATACGCTCTGATCCAAAGGCGGCCTCGACAGTGGTCGTCATGGACACAACATTGCCCCACTGGTCAACAATAGAAAAATGCGACGTGCCGGGGTTGTCGGGTGTGGCGTCTTTTCCCGGTTTGAAATTCACGGGGTCGCCTGCTTTTACATGCGCGTTGGCACTGTCCATAGAAATTAAATCAGCGCGGGATTTAAGGTAATCACGGCCCAGTAAAGCTCGTGTGGGAACGTCAGTAAAATCAGGGTCGGCCACATAAAGATCACGGTCAGCATAAGCTTGAGCACTGGCTTCGGCAAAAACATGCCAACCCTTTAGGCTCGGCCCTAGAGATTTCATATCGTAATTCTCAAGCTGCCCCATTATACTTTGAACCGCCACGCCGCCAGAAGAGGGAGGTTGTGCTCCGCATAAAATATATTCGCGGTAGGTTGAACACAGGGCTTCGGATTTTTGGGGCTGGTAGGCTTTCATATCCGCCATGGATAAATGTCCAGGACGAGGGTCTTCATGTACAGCGTCGATAATCGCTTGGGCCAGTGGCCCTGCGTACATAGCACGGGGATTGGCCGCAATCAGCCGTAAGGACGCCGCGTAAGGCTTGTTATCTCGTATAAACCCTTCTTCTATAGGTGTTCCGTCTTCGTGCATAAAATATGCCCGAGTTGTCGCTTGTTCTTTGAGGCCGTATTTAGAAAATGTAGCGACCAGTCCCGCCATACGCGGACTGACGGCAAACCCGTCTTCGGATAATTTGATGGCGGCGTTAAACCCGTTGGCCCAGTCTATTTTTCCGTGATCATTATGGGCCATATTGAGCATAGCCATAACTCCGGGCACACCTGTTGATAGGCCCGAAATTACCCCGTCAAACCGGTGTATGCTTTTACCATCAGGGCCATTAAATAAATTCTCGTCACTTGCCATTGGTGCTTTTTCGCGGCCATTATACGCTGTCACTTTGCCTGATTTCGCGTCGTAAAAAATCATAAATGCACCGCCCGCAATGCCAGAGCTTTGTGGTTCCACCAATCCTAAAACCGTCTGTACGGCAATGGCTGCGTCCACCGCACTCCCACCAGCACGTAAGGCTTCGACTCCAGCTTTGACAGCATGAGGATTTGCCGCCACAACCATTCCTTTGTCATGGGGATTGGTTGCTGGTGCCATTTGAGCCGCAAGCAAAGAAATAGGTTGCGAATTTTGCGCCTGTTTTGCACAAGACGTTAATAAAATTGTGCTGGTTAATGCTGAAATAAGAAAATTTTTCATGGACGTTCTCCTGTTAAATCTCTTATGACATTTACAAGAGCAAAGTAAAGGCAGGCTATATGACGACACGTAATCATGAGAATTTAGCCCAATTGGTTTTGGATGCGCTGCAAATGTATCAATCGAAGTCTGAACGTGGGGAAGCCCATGTTGTGCAACAAAAACGGGAAAGTTTTTTGGCGGACGCACTGGGGCTTGATAAATGGATACGAGAAGGGGGGCTGACGACAGATAATGTAAATGCTTTTTTGACACCCTATCTTGAACATTCCCAACATTTACATCATCCAGGGTTTATTGGCCACCAAGTGGCCGTGCCGCACGAAGGCGCTGCTATTGCCGATATGGTACACGGGGTGATCAACAACCCGATGGCTGTTTACGAAATGGGGCCTACTGCCAGTGTGATCGAGCGGGTAGTGGTCAATTGGATGTTAGAAAAAACGGGGTGGTTTACGGGCGCGATTGACGGGTTTGAACACAATGCAAACAACGGCGCAGGCGTGTTAACCCACGGCGGGTCACTTGCTAATCTTACAGCCGTTCTGGCCGCCCGCGCACACGCTGCACCTGACGCGTGGGCACTGGGTACGCCTGATAATTTTGCAATCATTGCCCCAGCCGCAACACATTATTCTTTGGCCCGAGCCGTTTCTATCGCTGGCTTTGGCCAAAATGCTATTCGCTATGCCCCCGTAAATGATCTGGAGGCTTTACAGCCTGAAAAATTAGAGCAGACATTTATGGAGGCTTGCGATAATGGCCAAAAAGTTTTCATGGTATCAGCCAATGCTTGCACAACGGCGACAGGCCTTTATGACCCAATCGACGAAGTGGCTGAGTTCTGCGAAGCTCATGATCTGTGGCTACATGTAGACGGCGCGCACGGTGGATCGGCGCTTTTATCTGACAAAGAACGTCACCATATGAAAGGCATTTCCCGCGCCGATAGCCTGACATGGGACGCCCATAAAATGATGCGCACATCGGCCCTGTGCGCGGCCATATTATTCAAAGATCAAAGCGCAATGGCAGGTACTTTTCACCAAGACGCCAGCTATATATTTTACGGCGGTGAAGACCAAATCGGATTTGATGTCGGCCCATACGCGATCGAATGCACAAAGTCCGCGCTCGGCGCAAAACTGTTTTGGGTGTTGGCGATGGAAGGTGAAAAAGGCATGGCAAAATTCGTGGAGAAACAATACGCAGACACGCGAGCCTTCTACGATTTCATCAATGCCCAACCTGACTTCACCTGTCCCTACAGGCCCGAAGCCAATATATTGTGTTTCAAGTATGATGGGATCAAGGACAACGCTGCACAATTAGCTTTGCGCGAGAAAATCTTAGAACGTGGAAATTTCTACATAACAACTGCAGAAGTCGGCAGGGTGCGCTATCTGCGCCTATCCGTGATGAACCCCTTGACGACATTGGAGACTATCCAAAAACTACTCATAGAAATAAGACTTTGCGCGGCAGGCTTACAAGGCTAAGTTCATCAGTGTGAAAAACCTCATTACAGATATAGGCGGACTTAAAATAGGCAATGCCCATGACGAAGGTGTAAAAACTGGCGTCACGGTCATTTTGCCAGACGAGGCCGCATTGTGCGCCGTAGATGTTCGCGGCGGTGGGCCGGGCACGCGAGAGACGGATTTGCTAGGCGGGGACAGCTCAGTAGAGCGTGTACATGCCATTGTGTTGTCGGGCGGTTCAGTTTACGGCCTTGCGGCAGCAGACGCAGTGACAGCGTTATTGGGGGTGAAAGATATTGGTTATAAAGTCGCCCCTGCGCCCGTGCCCGTCTCGCCCATCGTCCCGTCTGCGATCCTGTTTGATAACGCAAATGGTGGCAATAAGGATTGGGGCGAAACACCGCCATTTTCCGAGCTTGGAAAGCAAGCCCTGTCGAATGTGGGGATCGATTTTAAACTTGGCAAAGCAGGCGCAGGTTACGGGGCTACCGCTGGGCTTTATGCAGGTGGTTTAGGCAGCGCGTCTGAAACCGTGGACGGGTTCACAATTGGTGCACTTATTGCGGCCAATCCTGTTGGCTCACCTTATATGCCAGGGTCTGATTGTTTTTGGGCTTGGGCTTATGAGAAAGACGGGGAATACGGAGGCAAGCGCCCGCCGGCAAATTATCAATACAGCGCGCCGCGTGATACCAAATTAGAATTTTTAAGAACTGCTGGCGCTTCAACCATTATTGGTGTCATTGCGACCAATGCCCCGCTCACACAAAAACAACTTCGCCGTCTCGCCATTATGGCACAAGACGGCATCGCCATGGCCGTTAGGCCCTCCCATACGCCAATGGACGGAGATACGATATTTGCACTTGGCACGGCTCAAGACGCTCACGGCGTTTCGCCAATGACGCTAACGGAACTTGGCGCTTCTGCGGCGCGCTGCACAGCTCGTGCAATCAGTCGCGGTATTCATGAAGCAGGCGTTAAAGTTGAGCAATAAACCCGTAAGCCGCTTTTGTGATTTTGAGTGGCTTGTTTACCCCCTGTGAAGAAATGCATGATAAACGTAAAAGGGACTTGCAAATGCCGCGTAAATAGGTTTTAACCCGCTTCTCGCTTTTGCGTTCGCACTGGTAGCTCAGTTGGATAGAGTACTTGACTACGAATCAAGGGGTCGGGGGTTCGAATCCTCCCCAGTGCGCCATTATACTCCCCTCATTATGATATAAGTATCTGAATTCATTCGGTTTTGTCCCGCTATGTCCCGGCACTGCCCAATTTACTCAGATTTGTAGCACATAATGG
>JAESQI010000251.1 GCA_016765255.1 Robiginitomaculum sp.
AGCATAGTGTATATGTATTAAATAGCACCAACTCTATTGGTGCGGATATGAAGGTGCTGAGATGAAAACAGTTTTTAAAACCATTCAATTTGGAATTTACTCAACTTTGTTCACCTTATGCGTTCTGGGGTATGGAAGTGTAGCATTTGCAGATGGCCCGGCAGGGAGTGCTAAAGATCAAGCGGCTAAATTTCGTCAACTTGGTTCCGCTCTCCCCACACCAAATATTTTTCGCAATGCATCAGGCGCGCCGGGCCCTGGGTATTGGCAACAAAGAGCTGATTATAATATCAAAGTAAAAATTGACGAAAACAAAAAAACGTTGACGGCGTCAGAAACAATTACATACACCAACAACTCACCCGACCCGCTGAACTATCTCTGGGTACAGCTTGATCAAAACCGGTTTGCAGGCGATAGCACAGCGAGGTTAAGCGAAACGGCTTCTACTGCGGGAACGCGTCGCGACAGTG
This sequence comes from Robiginitomaculum sp., assembly GCA_016765255.1. GTDB lineage: Bacteria > Pseudomonadota > Alphaproteobacteria > Caulobacterales > Maricaulaceae > Robiginitomaculum_A. The sequence continues at coordinate 474 of JAESQI010000251.1, forward strand.
CAGGAAAAGGCGATAGCCTCAGTTACAACGCTCTTAGACGTATGCAAGCTTTGTCGGACGCAGAGCACGGGCACCAGATTCTATCTGTGAAAGACCAAAATGGTCGGAAATTACAATATATTATCAATGATACAATGATGCGTATCGACTTACCAAAACCGTTAAAATCCGAGGCGCAAACCATCTTTAGCATTGATTGGAAGTTCAATATTATTGACGAGGCCGCAATTGGTGGTCGTGGTGGATATGAGCATTTTCCAGACAATGATACCTATATATATTTCCTAGCGCAGTGGTTCCCGCGTATGGCGGCCTATACGGATTATACGGGTTGGCAACATAAACAGTTTTTAGGACGCGGTGAATTTACGTTAGAATTTGGTGATTATGATGTCAGCATCACCGTTCCATCGGATCATATTGTATCTGCTACAGGTGTATTGCAAAACCCAAAACAAGTCCTAACCGCCAAACAACGCCGAAGACTGGGTAAAGCCACGGCGACGAAGCAGGTTTTTGTTGTCACACCTGAAGAGGCGTTAGAGAACGAAAAAAGCAGATCTACTGGTAGTAAAACTTGGCACTTCAAAGCTGAAAATGTAAGAGATTTTGCCTTTGCAAGCTCGCGTAAATTTATATGGGACGCCCTTTTGCATGAACAAGACAGTAAAGACATGCCTGTCGTTACTGTCATGTCCTTTTACCCCAATGAGGCTGAACCCATTTGGTCAAAATATTCATCACAAGCCGTAGCTCATACTATGGATGTGTATTCTCGTTTTACGTTTGATTACCCCTACCCGACCTCGCAATCCGTCAATACTTGGGAGCGTGGCGGTATGGAATACCCGATGATTACCTTTAATGGCTACCGCCCCAGCAAGGACGAAAAAACGGGAGAAATTACCTATTCTCGCGGCATTAAACATTCGCTCATTGGCGTGATTATTCACGAAGTCGGGCACAATTACTTCCCGATGATTGTCAATTCAGACGAGCGTCAATGGACGTGGATGGACGAAGGCTTAAACAGTTTTGTTGAATACCTCGCCGAATATGAGTGGGAAGAAGAATTTAATATACTTGGCGGGTCAGCCAATCCTATGGACGCCATCACCAATTACATGAAAAGTTCAGGGCAAGTCCCGATTATGACCCAATCCGATTCGATTGTAAAATTTGGCCCCAATGCCTATTCAAAACCCGCAACCGCTCTTAGCGTATTACGGGAAACCGTCATGGGGCGCGAGCTTTTCGATCATGCTTTCAAAGAATATTCACAAAGATGGATGTTTAAACGCCCGACCCCGTCTGATTTTTTCCGAACAATGGAAGATGCATCTGGCACAGATTTGGATTGGTTCTTTCGCGGTTGGTTCTTTGGAACCGAGTATGTGGATATGGCAATCAATGACATACGGGAATACACAATTTCCAGTCAAGACCCTGAGACGGAGATGGATAAAGACCGGAAAGAATATTGGCGCGATCATCCTGAATCTATTACCCAAATTCGTAACCGCGAGGAAGGGCGTTCACTCCGCACAGACCGCGTGAAATCAATCAATGATCTTTATAATGAAAAAGACGAATATACTGTGACGAACAAAGATAGAAATAAGCACAAAAGCTTCTTGAAAGGCCTAGAGGGTTGGGAGCGTAAAGCCTATGACAGAGCTTTAGAAGAAGAGCAATTTATCTATTTTGTCGATTTTGAAAACGTAGGAGGACTGGTGAGTCCCCTGCCCCTCACGATCAATTACCAAAACGGGGAGACCGAAAACATTATGATCCCTGCCGAGATTTGGCGTCGGAGTAGTGTTTCCGCCCAAGTGACAAAACTTTCCGTCAGGGACAAACGTATTGCGTCAATAGACATTGATAATCTGCACCAAATTGCGGATGCAGATTTTAGCAATAATAGTTTTCCTGCCAAAATTCATCAATCTAGGTTGAAAATTTATAAAGGGAAAAGAAGCTCCAAAAACCTGATGGCAGATATGTTGGTTGAACTCAAAAGCGAGGATAAAGAAGGCAATGGCGATGAAGGCAATGACGTGCCACTCGACGCCAGTAAACCGAAACAACAAAAGCCAGATAATGACAATGATTTGACGGATGATGAAAAATCTATGATGCAGCGTCTGTTAAAGCGTTTGTCAAAATAGGCCCGTCATCATTTTATGTGTAATATGAACCGTCGACATGCATTACAGGCAGGATTTGCAGGGATTGCATTAAGTGCATTTCCTGTTCGCGCATACGCCCATAGAAAGAAAAAAGCCTTTAGTATCATTGAGTGGAACGCCGACCAAAAATTATTGGAAATCACCCATACACTTCATTTACATGACGCGGAGCAAGGTTTAAACCAGTTAGGCAAGATAGCAAAACCTGATCTTTCGTCCCTACGTGCACGGGCCCAACTGGCTCTGTATGTGCATGAGCATTTTTCTCTCAAGCTCGGCAATAACGAGCCAATTCCTCTTGAGATACTCGGAGCAGAAATTGAAAATAGTTACGCTTATGTCTATCAACAAGTTGCCCTCACCAGCCGTCCAGAAAATTTGATTGCTAAAAATACTTTGCTGCA
>JAESQI010000252.1 GCA_016765255.1 Robiginitomaculum sp.
ATGGTCGCGTCAAAGGTCAAGTTAAACTGATTACAGGTGTCAACAAAGATACGGTCTGGACATGGAACGCAATTGGTAAGCGAAAAGGCGCGTGGGGTCTGAAACACGACGCGCCCGAATTTAACAAAAGCTTCCTCTTAAACCATATTATCTCGGATGTTCTCAGCCCCAACAAAGACGGGCACGAATATTCAAACTCTGACCCTGTCACCGGGCAAGCTGCTTGGTATGATTTGCGGGTGAAAATCACCAAATGCGCGGCGTCTGAATGGGGACAAACCGAACCTATGTACGCCGCCACCAAAGGCCCCGTGTCTGATATGAATGTTTCCGATTTCGGGGCTGACATGAAAGGTAAACCAACAGAGCGGATTGCAAAACTACGTGAATATATCGGGCAAAGACATTCAAACTCCATAACAATTCCTGGAATAAAAGATGGCCACGGCAATCAAATCAAGGGAGATAAATCATGACTTGTCTACCAAAAACGGCACCTGCCAAAAAATTAGGCCTTGTGATTGATTTGGATATTTGTGTGGGCTGCCATGCGTGTGCCACCAATTGTAAGGAATGGAATACGGGGGCAAAATCTGCCCCCCTCACCGATCTTAATCCTTATGGGGCTGACCCTGACGGGGTGTGGTTTAACCGTATTCATACGTTTGAAACCATGAGCGACGCAGGGATTTCTCGCACGGTTCATTTCCCAAAATCTTGCCTGCATTGTGACGACGCTCCGTGTGTCACCGTCTGCCCGACAGGAGCCAGTTATAAGCGCGAAGAAGACGGGATTGTCTTGGTCAATGAGGATATTTGCATTGGCTGTAAACTCTGTTCATGGGCCTGTCCTTACGGAGCCCGCGAATACGACGAAGATAAAGGCGTCATGAAAAAATGTACCATGTGTGTGGATAAAATTTACAACGAAAATTTGGAAGAGCGTAGCCGCGTTCCTGCCTGTGTATCCGCTTGTCCTACGGGTGCGCGAAGTTTTGGCGATTTAAACGATCCAAATTCTGACGTATCCAAACTCGTGGCAGCACGCGGCGGATACGATTTGATGCCAGAACAAAGCACCAAGCCTGTCAATCAATACTTACCCCCACGCCCGAAACAAGACGCGACAATGATTAACGACCAAACTCCACGTATGTTAGAACACGAAGATACAAGCGTCGACGGCGCAGGCATGTTGGCCCGTTGGGTTGATAAGATTTTGTCGGTTTAAGGAAATGACGTTGCCATATATGCGAAACACCATATCCCCTCACCTCAATCCTCTCCCCACAGGAGAGGAAGTAACTATAGTGCCCAACTCCAACATACTTAACCTCTCTTTGGGGAGAGGTGCGCAACAGCGCGGTGAGGGAAAATATTTCTCTAACAGGAGCTCACATGCATCCCGCTAAATCCGTTATTTATTTCACCACAGCGACTGGCGCAGGTTATGGCCTGTTTATCTGGCTGGCCCTATTGTCATTCCACGGGCTTCTGCCAGCAGACAAAATGTTTGGCTTTATTGCCCTCGCCATTTCCTTTGGCTTGGTCGTTACTGGTCTATTATCGTCCACCATGCATTTAGGCCATCCTGAACGTGCGTGGCGAGCTTTGTCGCAATGGCGGTCTTCATGGTTATCGCGCGAAGGTGTCATGGCGGTTCTGACCTTTATCCCGATGAGCATTTTTGCAATCGCTTGGGTGTTTATGGGCAATAATACGGGCGGGGTCGCGCTTATTGGCCTGCTCGGGGCTATCATGGCACTGATTACAGTTTACACCACCTCTATGATTTACGCCTCGATTAAAGCCATTCCAGCGTGGTATAATGTCTCGACAAAGCTGGGTTATCTCATCCTCTGCTTGATGAGCGGCGCTGTTTTGGCCATGGTCATCACATTTATTGCAGGTTATCGGGACACGAGTTTTTACATGTTTTTCCCTGTGAACATATTATTGTTATTAGGTCTAATGGCCAAAGTACTTTATTGGCGACACATCCATTCGAATAAGGCGGTTAGTACAGCCGAGAGCGCCACGGGCCTTGGTAGGTTTGGCAAAGTCTCTCTGGCGGAAAGCCCTCATTCTAGCGATAATTATCTGCTCAAAGAAATGGGCTTTAAAATTGCCCGTAAACATGCCAGCAAACTACGCGTCATTACTGTCTTTATGGGCTTTCTTATTCCTTTTGCTCTCATTGGTATTGCTATGCATTATCTTGGCGGTAATATGAAAGCATTTGCACTTCTTGTTGCAGCATTCTCATGTATACTCGGCTTGGTGTTTGAACGCTGGCTGTTTTTCGCAGAAGCCAAACACGCAGTCACTCTCTTTTACGGCGAAAGCAAAATATAATGTTCAAAAAATTATCTAAGAAAAAAGTTGAAATGGCTTTGGGCACGGTTATCCATCCCAAAACGGGAAAAGATATCGTTAGCTCTGGCGCAATATCAGATATTCATGTGGACGAAGGTGTTGTTCATATTACCATGAAAATCGACCAAGGCACAGCAGGCATTATGGAAGGCGTGCGCAAGAAATGCGACGAAGCCGTTTCTATTCTCTCTGGTGTTAAATCTGTACGCACCGTTATGACTGCCCATAGTGGCGGAAGTGGCGGCGGAGGCGGAAAGCCACAACAAACCGCGCATTCTCATGGTCAAAACCAAGCCCCAAAAACCGCACCGCCCAGAAAAGGCTTTGGGCACGGATCCAAACCACCCCCTACCCCAGAGCCTATCAAAGGGATTAAGCGTATATTAGCCGTTGCAAGTGGCAAAGGCGGGGTTGGAAAATCCACCACCTCCATCAACCTCGCCGCCGCATTTTCAGCCCAAGGCTGGAAAGTTGGCGTGTTCGATTGTGATATTTTCGGCCCCTCTGTACAGCGTATGCTCGGCGAAGGCGCAAAACCTGATTTCACGGCTGAGGATATGATCCAGCCGGTTACCCGTCACGGCATGAAGGCCATGTCGATGGGCTATCTTGTACCCGAAGGTCGGGCCACGGTCTGGCGCGGGCCTATGGTCATCGGTGCCGTGCAACAACTCCTCAACGGGGTGGCATGGACAGAAAGTGGTGATCTGGATATCCTCATCGTTGATTTGCCCCCTGGCACAGGCGATGCCCAGCTTACCTTAGCGCAAACCGTCCCCCTAACGGGTGTCGTTATTGTTTCAACCCCACAAGATATCGCGCTGATTGATGCAAAAAAAGCTTATGATATGTTTATAAAAACCGACACGCCAATACTAGGCATGATTGAAAATATGAGTACATTTATTTGTCCGTCTTGCGGTGAACATACGGATATCTTTGGTCACGGCGGCGCTAAGGATACGGCAAAGGAAAAGAAAATTCCTTTCCTCGGCGAAATCCCTCTCCACCTCGATATCCGCACCCACGCCGACGGCGGAACCCCCATCGTCATCGCAAAACCCGATAGTGAACACGCAAAAATCTATATGGACATTGCCAAGGGCCTGATGGAGACAATGGCGTAGAAACCATCTCTCCCCGCTTGTATCTATGATTTGAGCATTATTATGTTTCTGATATAATGATGTTTGCCGAGAGGTGG
>JAESQI010000253.1 GCA_016765255.1 Robiginitomaculum sp.
AAAGTGCAAGACAAGTACTTAGAATTGCCGACGAAATTGGTGATGACGCAACGGCAGATGTCGTGACGCCGCGTATTACCTTACACGAAAAAACAGCATGGATGCTCAGAGCAACGGCAAGTTAAGGTTTGTCAATTATTATATTCATAGTCTTCTAGCCCCTGCGTTTGATGCAGAGAACTAAGCAGAGATATTGTGGTTAAGCGATTTTGGCCTGCAAAGCTTGCCCCTTTGTCCACTGATCAAGAACACGGATAAGGTTGCTCCGTTTCACTGGTTTAGTGAGATAATCATTCATGCTTGCCCCTAGACATTTTTCTTTATCATGCTTTAGGGCATGCCCCGTCAGGGCAATAATGGGAATTGCTTGTGCTCCGTTCATAGCCTGAACGGCCCGAATACGTTCTGCCGCTTCATACCCGTCCATGACAGGCATAGATATGTCCATTAAGATGGCTGCGTATTTATTTGGATTTGCTTGGAACATGTCGACAGCTTCTTTGCCGTTATTGGCAAAAACTGGATCATATTCACTGTCTTCGAGCATGAGCCTCACAACATCTTGATTTAGTGGAAAGTCTTCTGCGACTAGAATGTGGATGTCTGTGGAGACCATATTTGGAAGTTCACAAGTTGTGGGCTCTGCGAATTGATTTGTCGAAACAGTTTCAGGGCGTCGTTGTGGTGTTTGATGGGCCATGAGGTTTACAAGGCTGTCATAAAGCAAAGAATCTCTGACAGGTTTTAAGAGAAATGTATCAATTCCCAAAATTTGTAACTCTTTCGAAGACACAGTTTGGTCACAAGATGAGAGCATAATGATTGGCGTTTTGTTCTGCTCTAGTTTATTTGTTAGCATTTGGGCAAGCTCAAACCCATTCATGCCAGGCATTTGATAATCGAGTAAAATGACATCAAAAGGCATGTGTGCATTTTTCGCCTGTTTAAGTGCTGTAAGCGCGTCAATTGAATTTTGTGCCTCTACATAGTCCATTTTCCACAAATTTAACCTTTCTTTTAAAATGTTGCGGTTTATTTCTATATCGTCGACAATGAGCGCTCTTAAACCGTGCAGGCTAGTTATGTCCTTTGGCGCGTGTTGCGCTGTCGTGTCGATAGGAATGGGAACGCTAAAACTAAATGTTGAGCCTTCGCCAAAAATGGAGTTCACTTCCAGCCGACCGCCCATCAATTCTATAATGCGCTTGGATATGCTAAGTCCTAGACCTGTTCCCCCGTAAACTCGTGTGGTAGAGTTATCCGCTTGCGTGAATTTTTCGAAAATATGCTCTAGTTTTTCAGCTTCAATCCCAATGCCAGTATCCGTAATGCCAATAGTCAATTCGGCTCTATTTTCAGAATATTTTTTCACGGAAATTTTGATAAGAATGTGGCCATGCTCGGTAAATTTTATGGCATTACCGACAAGGTTCATAATAATTTGTCGAAGGCGCCCTGCATCACCGACAAAGAAGCTATCCATATCCGGAGGATAATTTATGATCAGTTCTAGCCCTTTTTCTTGAACATTAATTTTCAACAGTGACGCAACATCATCAAGTGAGGCTCGCAAGTCAAATGGTGTAGGGTCGAGTTCGAAGGCCCCCGCTTCAATTTTTGAAAAATCGAGTATGTCATTGATAATCGTCAGGAGTGCGTTTGAAGATTGGTTGATGACTTTGATAAATTCCCGTTGCTTGTCGTCAATATTTGTTTCTGCTAATAGTTCCGCCATTCCCAAGACACCGTTCATCGGCGTGCGGATTTCGTGGCTCATATTGGCTAGGAATTCAGATTTTGCTATGTTGGCGGCAATGGCCTCATCTTTCGCCTTTTCAAGTTCTATAGCTTGAACAGTTTCAGCGGTTACATCTTTTACGAAGGCGCGCAACTTGACGAGTTTTCCATTTTGTCCGCGCTCTGAATTGCCAGTTGTTCTAAACCATTTATCGCCCGCCAAATTGCGGTAGGTAAAATCAATCGTATCCCCACTTTTACTCATATGTTTCAGCGCGTCTTTGAAAATATGTCGGTCGTCTCTATGAATAGTGGCTAATATTCCATTAGCATGCACGAGGTCTTCTTCGGCCTGTGAGAGTATAGTGCGGATAGAGGGACTAAGTTCGATTTTTTTTTGCCGAAAATCATATGTCCAATATCCAGAATTGCCGAGTTCTAGGGAGCGCTGCAACATCTCTTCTTTTTGTACGAGCTTTGTGACGTCATGGTTTATAGATATCGTTAGATTGTTCTTGGTGTGTAGACGCGTGAGGCGTTGAATGGATCCATCTTTGAGAGGCGTTAAACCTTTGTAGAGTGCCGCCCCGCCTTTATAAAGCGTTTGTAACTCCCCAGAGGATAATTTATTTTGGTTGAGTATTTTCGGATCAATAACATCGTTATCAATCATGATTTTATGCACTTTGCTCAGCGAATCGCCAACAGAAAAATTTTCTGGCGTGAGGTGCATGGTTTTTGCGGCAAATTTATTGATGTATAGATAGTTTAAATCTTCATCTAAAATGCTAATGCCGATGTCCACAGCTGCATCAAGAATAGTAAAAAACTCTAACTCAAGGCCAGATGTAACGCGATGTGATTCTATTTCTTTTTCCAAAATCACACCTGATTGTCCAGTTTGGGACAAATATTCATCCATAAATGATCCATAAGCTTATCCCACAAGTTTATTTTTCGTATGTGTAGCGCGATATGGTTAATATAAACTTGCAAAAAAAAAGCCGAGCACTCTTTTTAACAAGAGGCTCGGCGAAGTCTTCGCATTACTATTCGGGGAGGAATTGTAAGCGGTATATCAAATGAGATACAGGGGATGCATCAATCACTTGATGAACACTATATAGGATGGTTTTGCAATATTGAGTAGAGACAAAAATTCACGTCTACTATGCATATATGCATAGCTACCGTATTTATTTCCACACTTTTGCAGATTTCATAAGAAATTCTCGAAACACTTTTACGCGCGTAGATCCTCGCATTTCTGTGGGGTAGACGAAATATACATCAAAAGGGATGCCGCTCACTTGCGGCAACACCCGAACAAGCCTTCGCGACATTGCGACCATATAATCAGGAATACCGACAATGCCCATATCGGCTTCGGCAGCTCGCATAATCCCGTGAAGATTGTTGACCATGATAATGGGCTCTCGTGGATTATCCTTCTGGCGCCCAAGTTCTAATACCCAATTTGTACTGTGTAGTCGTGTAGGTATCAGTTCTCCAAAGGCAACCATGTCGTGATTGTCCAGATCTTGCACATTATTAGGCGCACCGCGCTCGGCTAGATAATTATGAGACGCGTAAAGACTTTGGGAAATCGTTCCCAATTTTCGCTCAATAACATCCCCTTGTGTAGAAGGCCAAGGCCGCAAGGCGCAGTCCACATCAAAAGCGGACAAATCATGTTCTTCATCTTCTAAAATAAGCTGGACTTGAATAAGGGGGTAGGTTTTTATAAACTTGGGGAGCAGAGAGATTAGCCAATTTGCCCCAAGAGAAATGGGAGTGGAAACACGGATTACCCCTTGCGGCTTATCTTGAGAGTCGATGACATTGGTTTGGGCGAGGGCGGCTTGATGGGCCATGTCGTGGGCGGCTTTAAACAGTATGCGCCCTTGTTCCGTAAGGGTTAGACCTCGTGCGTGGCGATGAAAGAGCGGCGCATTAAGTTGGCCTTCGAGGGAAGTGATTTGGCGGCTAACAGCAGATTGCGAAATACGAAGGCGGACAGCGGCGGCGGTTAACGAGCCCGTTTCCGCAGCGGCGTGAAAGGTCTTTAATTTATCCCAATCTAGGCTGTCTGGCATTTATGCCCCTTTAGCGTTTTCTGTGAGCCAGCGTTCGGCTTCGAGCGCGCCCATACATCCAAGGCCAGCCGCAGTTACCGCTTGGCGAAAAATTTCGTCGCTAACGTCGCCGGTAGCAAAGACGCCAGGAATATTAGTGGCTGTGCTATCAGGCGCGGTTTGAATATACCCGCCTTGGTTCATTTTTACGTGGCCTTTAAACACTTGCGTGGAAGGTTTATGACCAATGGCAATAAAGACACCGTGAATATCGCGCTCAAACACGTCTCCAGTTTTGAGGTTTTTAAGCTTTACGCCCGTAACACCTTTTGGCATTTCGTCGCCCAAAATTTCCAAAAGGGTCGTGTCCCAAAGGATTTCAATTTTTGGATTTTCAAACAGACGTTTTTGCAAAATCTTTTCAGACCGCAAACTATCGCGGCGATGCACAAGGATAACTTTGCTGGCAAAATTGGTCAAGAATAAGGCTTCTTCCACGGCAGTATTGCCGCCGCCGACAACAATCACTTCTTTTTCCCTATAGAAAAATCCGTCACATGTGGCACAGGCAGAGACGCCAAATCCTTGAAAATGCTCTTCCGACGGAAGACCAATCCATTTGGCTTGTGCGCCAGTGGCAATAATAACCGCGTCTGCTGTATACAGTGTGCCTGTATCGCCAGTCATTTTAAAGGGCCGCTGGGAAAAATCCACGTCCGTAATCAGGTCTTCGTATAATTTCGTGCCAAATTTTAGGGCGTGGGTTTTGAAATGCTCCATAAGTTCGGGGCCTTGAATTTCGGGAAACCCTGGATAATTTTCAACATCGGTTGTAATGGTCAACTGCCCACCAGGTTGCATACCTGCAACAAGCCCAGGCTCTAACATGGCGCGAGCTGCATAAACCGCCGCCGTATACCCAGCCGGGCCAGAACCAATGATGAGGACTTTATGGTGAATTGTATCAGGCATTTTTGGCTCTTTACGTGAAAGAAATGTTTAAAATTTCATAACCCTTGGCACCGCTGGGCGCGTGAACTTCAAACACATCGCCAATTTCTTTGCCGATCATAGCGCGAGAAATGGGTGCCGTAATAGAAATTTTACCGTCTTTGATATTGGCTTCGTCTTCACCGACGATTTGGTAGCGACTTTCTTCGTCCGTATCTTCATTGACGATTTGGACTGTTGCCCCAAACTTGACCGTATCACCGCTCATTTGTGAAACGTCAATCACTTGAGCCAGTGAGAGTTTAGTGTCCAGCTCTTGGATACGTCCCTCAATGAAACCCTGTTTTTCTTTGGCAGCATGGTATTCGGCATTTTCTATCAGATCGCCATGATCGCGGGCCACGGCAATCGCATTTATGATGATTGGTCGCTCAATCGTCTTAAGCTGCTTAAGTTCAGTTTCGAGGGCCGCGTGGCCAATGGTTGTCATCGGAAATTTTTGCATATCTATATCATCCGTAGTAAATCTTAAAATTGTCTGAGTATTATTTCAATGGCCCAAAGCCCTAGAACGCAGGGAACATAAGGATTGTTCTTGTGGATTGCAAGGGGGTAAAACAGCCGCAAAATTCCCTAATCATAGTCTTGCAAGCTCATGACGTCGTAGTCGGTTTTTGCTAAATCTTGTAAAGAGGCCACAGCAGCACGGCTGCCTGAAAGCGTTGTGAAATAAGGGACTTTTCCGATTAAAGCGGCGCGGCGCAAGGAGAAACTATCCTTTTGTGATTGTTTGCCCCACGTCGTATTAAACACAAGGTCAACTTCACCATTTTTAATTGCATCAACGATGTGAGGTCGTCCTTCATGTACTTTCTTGACCTGTTCCACGGTAATGCCAGCCTCTTGTAAAAATGTAGCCGTACCGCCAGTCGCAATAATTTTAAACCCTAAATCGGTCATGTCTTTTGCCACTTCGACCATGGACGGTTTGTCACCATCTTTTACGGAAATAAACACTGTCCCAGACTTTGGTAATATGACACCGCCGCCGAGTTGTGATTTTGCAAAGGCAAGCCCGAAACTTTCGGCCAGCCCCATGACCTCACCTGTAGAACGCATTTCTGGCCCGAGCACTGTATCGACACTTGGGAAGCGGGCAAACGGGAAAACCGCTTCTTTGACTGCGAATTTAGCCCGTGGCTGTTTGGTA
>JAESQI010000254.1 GCA_016765255.1 Robiginitomaculum sp.
AAGAGTGCTGGCAATGCCACCGATTAGAACTTCTTCATTTGGCGTGACCTCTGTAATTTTTCCGATGATACGGTCAAGTCCATTTGCGCCTGTACCGCGAATAGTTTGTCCAATACGGGCCTCAAATAAGCGAGCATTGGTTTGAGGAGAAAGCTCTGGCAGGCCGCGTGTTAAACGCACCATATTTGTTTCAGTAACACTGACGCCGTCATCAAAACTTGCGGCAAGGGTTTCATAGCTTTCCCCTGCCAATGCACGGTCAGCTAGCTCGTCCATAAACGCTCCGAGCGCGTCATCGGCTTTGCGTAGTTTCCAAGCCAGTAAGGCTTGATCCTTGATGTCTTCAAATGGTATTTGCGTTGTTTCTAAAGTACTGTCAACACGGATAGCGGCAATGCCCTTTGTCGTGGTTTCAAAAATATCACCTTCAAAACCTTTGTCACTAGTGAAGACTTCTTTGAGTATAATGTCTTCTTTACTAATTCCGCTGACTTGGGTGTTGCCAATCATTGTGTCTCCGTTTTGGATTTGACCAATTCGGGAAACAAAATCATAGCTAGCCGCAGAGATGCCATTTGCTTTTGCCGCTTCTTCAATCGTACTTCCTTCAGCCAATGCGGTTTGCAATTTATCTTGAATGTCGTAAATAAGTTTCCTGGCTTTCTCAGTTTGTATTTCTTTAGCAATGCTCACCCGCTCAGAGTCTAAATCAGGCGTGATGCCTACGACGATATCTGTGACCATAACACTATACCAAGTGCCAAAACTTCCTTCGATTGTTTGCGCTCTGCCAAGCTCAATTTTAAAAGCAAGCTCACCAGTCTTAGGGTCAAGGATTGTCGTTTCCACTACATTGTTATATGTAACGGGAGTTTCGATATTGTAACGAGCAATGAATTCGTCAACATTTTCATTATTATTGAGAGCAATTGTAACTTTATCTGCAGTTTCTTTGTCATTTGCTACAAATTGACTTACGGATCTAGTTTCCTCAGTGCCCAGTTTCCCAACTTTGATCTTATAGTCGAACTGATCTTTAATTTCGTCTTCACTTGCTTCCATATCATCCAGTATATCTGACACTTCAACACGTAGCATTGTAAATTTTCTATATTCAGGAGCAATATAGGCATTTGCGTTTTCTTCGATATAAGCCTTCAAATCTTCATCGCTCGGGTCGGCGGGTGTAGGGACGGCGCGGCGCTTAATCTGTAAGAGTTTAACGCTTCGGCTTTCTGTCATGAATTTGTAGCTTTGTTCGGCGTAAGCTATCGGAATTGTCATTCCAGCTGTAATACTGGTCATGGTTTGGTCTTGGCGGAGAGCCTTTTTGACGTCTTCTTCAAATTGCTTGCGTGATTGTCGGGCGTCAGATTGAGCCAGACGTTGCGCCAATTTTGTTTCGTCTAATTTACCCGTCATGACATTGTTAAAGGCGCCCAAGCCTTCAACAAACTGTCTGGCATCTGCGCGGTTTACGTCAACGCCAAGTGTGTCTGCGTCAAGTTGGATCAATTTTTCTGTCACCAATTGGCTCAACACCTGATTATGAAACCCGCGCTCATAGGCTTGTTTGGTTGATATTCTTTCAGGGAGTTTCTTGTTTTCTTCGCGCAAACGACGGCGAAAGAACGCATCAAATTCGACGAGGGTAATTTTTTCATTCCCAACCATCGCCGCAGCGTCCTTCGTTTTGGGCGTAAAGGCATCAGACACCCCCCAAATTGCGAGGGATACCAGCAATAGACCAACTACAATGGCCATAATGATGGTTTTGAAAGAGCTGGCGAGTGTTTTTGACGCAGTTGACATGTCTTCATTCCTTACTATTCAGCGCGGCACAATAGCTATATAGTTCGCGCCAAGCAAGACGACATTGCGAGTAAATGCACTAAAAAAGAGATAATTATGAAGACACTCATCGCTGCCAATTGGAAAATGAACGGAGACTTAAGCTGGGCCCAAAAACCTGAGGTTTTTAGACAAGTATTCAAAGTAGAGCAGGAATCAGTAGATATCCTGATCTGCCCGCCGGCTTATCTGATTCCTTCTCTGGTCGCGGCAAGTAAAAGCTTGGATATTTCTATCGGGGCGCAAGATTGCCACTTTGCCACAGGCGGCGCATTTACAGGCGAAATGAGCGCGAGTATGATGGCGGATGCTGGCGCAAAATATGTGATTGTCGGGCATTCAGAACGACGGGCCTTATTTGGGGAGAGCGACGAAGTGGTCGCGAAAAAGGCTGCTGCTGTGAACGATACGGGTATGATACCCATCATTTGTGTTGGTGAAAACCGGGGCCAAAGAGAGGCGGGGCAGGCGGACGAAATCGTTGGCGCGCAATTGATAGGCTCACTGCCTGAAAATACGTACCCAGCCACACTCATAATCGCCTATGAACCCGTATGGGCGATTGGGACAGGCCTTATCCCGACTTTAGAAGATATCGCCTCTATGCATGACCATATCAGAGGGATTTTGGGCACATTGTTCGGAGAAAATAAAGCCAGTACCGTGCCTATTCTCTATGGGGGGTCTGTAAAACCGTCCAATGCCAAAGAAATCCTCGCCCTTAGTGATGTGAACGGCGCTCTTATAGGTGGGGCTAGTCTTGATATGGATAGTTTGGCCGCCATCGCCAAATGCGCCCCCTAGTATAATGCTTCGCACTTCTTACATATTGTAAATGTTGGATCATTCGCACCAAACCATAGACCCAAAAGAGACGCTCGGAAGTCAGCTAAAAAGCTTTCTGAGGCTCTGGCCGTATTTGTGGCCAAAGGACAAGCCAAGTTACAAGTTGCGTACCTTTATTGCTTTGCTACTCACAATATTAGGACAATTTATCCTCGTGGGGGCTCCGTTTTTCTTGGGCCGAAGTATTGACGCCGTAAGGAGCGCGCAAGAATCTCATACAATTTGGTCTGATGGTTGGATGTTTATCGCTGCTCTTGTATTTGGCTATGGCGGCCTTCGCCTCTTATCGGTGATGATTAGTGAGGTGCGGGAATATTTATTCGCGCCTGTGGGTCAATATGCTCAAAGACAAGTCGCGACAGCGACGTTTAAGCATTTACACGCTTTATCCCTACGCTACCATTTGGAGCGGCGTATGGGGGGATTGTCGCGCATCATAGAGCGCGGTATTCGATCGATAGATTTCCTGTTCCGGTTTCTCCTCTTTAATATAGGCCCGACACTGTTGCAACTCGCCATTGCTGGCATTGCATTTTGGCTGGCATTTGATTGGCGTTATGCCTTAATATCTGTAGCTATCGTTTTGATATATATATGGTTTACCATCAAAACGACCGAATGGAGGTTGGCATTTAGGCGGGAAATGAATACTCATGATACCAATGCAAATTCCAAAGCCATAGACAGCCTGCTTAATTACGAAACCGTCAAATATTTCGGCGCGGAAAAATTTGAAATAGACCGTTATGATGAGGCAATGGGCGCTTATCAACAGGCAGCAATCAAATCACGCACATCTCTAGCCAGCGTCAATATTGGACAGGCTTTTTTGATGAATATCGGGATTATCGCCATGATGCTCTTGGCGGCGTCGCAAATATTGGCCGGGCAGATGAGTATTGGG
>JAESQI010000255.1 GCA_016765255.1 Robiginitomaculum sp.
AGAGCGGCCCGCGAAATAAACCGTTTATCGGCGAGGTCTGGATAGAACGCATCAATGTCTTCAGCTAGAAACATGCCTTTATAGGAAATGGTTTTTCCAGACAATGAACACACATAAAAACTCGGCAGAGCGGCTGCAATGGCTCGCTTTTCAATCCGTCTGCGGACAATATAAAGCTCACGTTCTAATTTATCTGCGTCGTAGGATTTAGGGGCGCGAAACATCACTTGTTCGATGGCGGGTCTTGTGTCGATGGCCTTTCTACCAATCACATCCATATTGATCGGCACTTGTCGCCAGCCATAAAGATAAAACCCAGCGCGTAATAATTCTGACTCGACAATCGTGCGGGCCGCGTCTTGGGCCGTGTAATCGGTACGCGGTAAAAACATCATTCCGATGGCAATTTTATGCTTGGATGGTTTGTGGCCAGTATGTTCAATTTGTTCTTTGAAAAATTCACTTGGGATATCAAGAAGAATACCGGCCCCGTCGCCGGTTTTTCCGTCTGCGTCCACCGCGCCTCTGTGCCAAACATTTTTCAGAGCTTGCAGAGCCAGTTCGACAATTTCGCGTTTTGCGATGCCGTCCGTACTGGCCACAAGACCAACGCCGCAGGCATCGTGCTCATCCATTGGATCATAGGCACCCGCCTTGATAAGCTTATCTCTGCCCGCTTCGTATTTCGTTTTCCAATCAGTCATTATCATTACTCTTTTTTAGGCTGGCAAAAAACTCTGTGCCAGTTTGTCTTAAATGTTCGCCAGATAACGCGTAATAGTCTGGCTTTTCGTCAATAAATATTTCTTTGGACAGTTTTGCGCCTTTGGGTAAATCGAGACAGCCTGCCGACACCGCCCAAAACTTATCATTGTCTTTTAGGCGGTAGAATAGGCTTGATCCACAGGTTTTACAAAACCCGCGCTTGGCCCAGTCAGAGCTTTCATACCAAACCAGACCCTCGTCACGGGTGATGGTAATGCCGTCTCTAAAATCTGCGCCGATGAATAAACTACCCGTCCAAATTTGGCACATTTTACAGTGGCAGGCATCAATATGAGAGGGGGCAGGGGTTTCAAATTTGACGCCGCCGCACAGGCATTGGCCTTTATAAATATTGCTGTGAATATTGCTCATGTCTTGCTCTTTTTTTCGGTCATAATTTTAGCACTCAGATAATCGTGCATGGCGTTGGCGGCGTCCATACCCTCACGAATAGCCCAAACAACGAGGCTGGCGCCGCGCACTATATCACCCGCAGCAAACACGCCTTCGGCACTGGTTTCAAACCGAGTTGGGTGGGTTTTAATGGTCTCCCACCGCGTCAATTTTAAATCGGGGCAAAGACTGTGCATATTCTCAGGTGTAAACCCCAAGGCTTGAATCACCAAATCGGCTTTCATTTTAAAATCAGAACCTTCAACTTCGGAAAAACTTTGCCGACCTGATGCATCCTTTTGGCCCAGCCGCATACGGGCGGTTTTCACATAGTCTATTTTGCCATTTTTATCATGCACAGCTTTGGGCGAAGCGAGCCATTCAAAATGCACACCTTCTTCCTTGGCATTCTCGGTCTCGCGAGCAGAACCCGGCATGTTAATTTCGTCGCGGCGATACATGCAGGATACCGATTTGGCCCCTTGGCGCACTGCAGTACGAACGCAGTCCATAGCCGTATCCCCGCCGCCTATAACCACTACATGTTTGTCTTTGGCCGTCTCGCCCGTGACCGTGTCGCCAAGCCCGCGCTTGTTGGATTGGGTCAGATAAGGTAGAGCTTCAATGACGCCGTCATTACCGCAACCTGGTACAGTAAGTGCGCGAGATTTATAAACCCCTGTGGCGATGAGAATGGCTTGGTGTTTTTTCTGCAAGTCTGCAAAGCTAATATCTTGACCAATTTCGGTGTTCAAGGCAAATTTAATGCCGCCGTCTGTAAGTCGTTTAATACGGCGCGTGACAATTTTTTTATCCAGTTTAAAATTGGGGATACCGTACATCAACAAGCCGCCCGCTCTATCGTGGCGATCATAAATAGTGACCTGCCAGCCTTGAATACGTAAGGCCTCGGCGGCGGCTAGGCCTGCTGGCCCCGCGCCAATAATGCCTACACTTAAAGAGCGCTCTTGAATTGGCACGAGCGGTTTTACCCAGCCCTCGTCCCACGCCGTATCGGTTAGGTATTTTTCAACCGCGCCAATGGTAACTGTGCCGTGACCAGATTTTTCGATGACGCATGAGCCTTCGCACAGCCTGTCTTGAGGGCAAATACGCCCGCAAATTTCGGGCATGAAATTGGTCGCCGCCGCCGTATTATAGGCATTTTGTAACTGGCCTTCGGCGGTGAGCATCAACCAATCTGGAATATTATTGTGCAGAGGGCAGGCATTTTGGCAAAAGGGTACGCCGCATTGAGAACAGCGCGAGCTTTGCGCGTCTGCTTTTTCTTTTAAGAATTCACCGTAAATTTCGGCAAAGTCTACGCGGCGCGATTTGGCAGGCCGTTTGCTCGGCATCTTGGCCTCGGTCTCGACAAATTTTAGCATTTTTTCGGTCATCATCTATCCGTCATGTTGTAAAAAATATTGGTAGGCTGGGTTGTCTGTTTCTTCGTTTATGGAAAACCCTGTTTGTCGTAAACTATGTTCAAGGTCTTGTGCGTCCCCATTTGGGATTTGAAACCCGCACAGCACTTGTCCCGTAGACGCGCCGTGATTGCGGTAGTGAAACAGAGATATATTCCATTTTCCGTCCAGAGTCTCAAGAAAACTGCGGAGTGCACCCGGGCGTTCTGGGAACTCAAAACTATAAATACGCTCTTGCACATTATGAGAGGCCTTGCCTCCAACCATATGGCGCAAATGGTCTTTGGCTAAAAAATTGTCGCTTAAATCTGTGACGGCCATGCTTTGGCGTTCGAGGGAATTTATTATATTTTGGCGGTCTATGCTATTCTTAATTTTTATACCCACCAACACATGAGCGGTTTTTGTATTGGCGAAACGGTAGTTAAATTCACTAACCGCGTGGTCGCCAAGGGCTTGACAAAACCGCAGGAATGCGCCCGGGGTTTCGGGCAGGCTTGCGGCGAGTAAAATCTCGCTGCCCGCGCCAAGTTCGGCGCGTTCGACCATATACCCAATGCGGTCATAATTAACATTGGCCCCTGAAACGATGGCTATGCACGGCCCATTTGGCGCTTTACCCAGACGAATATGTTTCAGTAACCCTGCCAAGGCAAGCGCGCCTGCTGGCTCAACAATCGTACGCGTTTGCTCAAAAATATCGCGGGCGCTGGCGCAAATTTCGTCATTCGTCACCAGCACACATTCTGGCGTAATGGCTTGGGCAATTTTTAATGTTGTCCTACCAATGGTTTTTACCGCGACCCCATCGGCAAACCCGTCAATGGTATTTAGCGCTGTCGGCACACCCATTTGCAAGGAGGTTTTAAGTGTAGCGGCCCCGACTGGTTCCACGGCAATGATTTTCGTGTTTGGGCTATGGGTTTTTATATAGGCACCAATCCCTGATATCAAACCACCTCCACCTACAGGGATATAAATTGCGGCTGGCGGCGTTTTACTTTGCTCTAATATTTCTTTACCAATGGTGCCTTGTCCCGCAATGACATCACTTTCGTCAAACGGATGGATGAAGACTGCGCCCGTATCTTTGGCAAATTTGAGAGCCGCATCACAAGCCTCATCATAACTATCGCCGACAAGATTTACCTGCGCCTCTTTGGC
>JAESQI010000256.1 GCA_016765255.1 Robiginitomaculum sp.
CGGGTCACCTGAATGTTATATTATCGAGCAAGAGCTACGCGAATTTCTCGATATTCCTGTCTTTCATGACGATCAACACGGCACAGCAATCATTGCAACGGCTGGATTGATAAATGCCTGTGAAATCACGGGGCGAAAATTTGAAGACATCAAAGTTGTCGTCTCTGGCGCGGGAGCTGCTGGTATCTCGGTTATATCCCTCGTCAAACGCTTAGGGGTTAAAGATGAAAACGCTATTATTTTAGACAGTAAAGGTGTGCTTTACCAAGGTCGAGACGGCATTGACCAATGGAAAGCGCCCCACGCGATTAAAACCAAGCTTCGGACAAAAGAAGAGGCCATAAAGGGGGCCGATGTGTTTTTGGGCCTGTCCCGACCTGGCGCGATGACCAAACAAATGGTCAAGGATATGGCCCCTAATCCAATTATTTTTGTTATGGCCAACCCTGACCCTGAAATTAGCCCAGAAGAGATAAAAGAGGTACGTGATGATGCGATTATAGCAACGGGGCGGAGTGATTATCCAAACCAAGTCAATAATGTGCTGGGCTTTCCCTATATTTTTCGAGGTGCGCTGGACGTTCGGGCCCGCAATGTTAATGAAGAGATGAAGCTTGCCTGTGCCAAAGCGGTTGCCGCTTTGGCCCGCGAAGATGTTCCCGAAGAAGTGGCGGCTGCCTATCACGGCGCAAGACCAAAATACGGGCGCGACTACATTATTCCGTCCCCGTTTGACCCGCGTCTTATTTCGAAAATTCCGCCCTATGTAGCGCAAGCCGCTATGGATACAGGTGTGGCCCGCAAGCCGATTGCCGACATGGAGGCCTACGAAAAGTCATTGGCCCAACGCCAAGATCCTACGGCCTCCCTTCTACAGGGTATTTCGTCTGCAGTTGTGGAAAACCCACGCACAATCGTGTTCGCGGAAGGCGAAGAACCTGCCGTCATTCGTGCGGCTCAGGCTTTCCAGCAACGCAATATGGGCAAGGCTATTTTGATTGGGCGTGAAAAACCAATTCGGGATAATATGAAACTTCTCGGTATTGAGGATGATGACAGTATTGAAATTCTCAATGCGCGCCTGTTTGACAGGAATGCGGAGTTTACAGAATATCTCTATAAGAAATTACAGCGCCGTGGGTATCTTCGCCGCGACGCGCAACGTATGGTCAATAATGACCGCAATGTATTTTCTGCCCTCATGCTTACACATGGTCTTGCTGACGGTATGGTGACAGGGGTCACGCGAAGCTATGATAAAGCCTTGCTCGATGTTCGCCTTGTCATGGATTACACGAAAGAACGGCGCACGATGGGTGTCACCATAGTGGTGAGTAAAGACCAGACCGTATTTATCGCCGACACGAGTATCACCGAATTTCCGGGGGCCGAAGATTTGGCAGATATTGCGGGATGTACGGCTCGCTTTGCGCGCGGGTTCGGCTTTATCCCAAAAGTCGCGCTTATTTCCTATTCGACCTTTGGCAATCCACCCGGAGAACGTATGCAAAAAGTGCGTGAAGCTGTGAAAATTCTCGATGCTCGTAAGGTAGACTTTGACTATGAAGGGGATATCGCCGCCAATGTGGCCCTCAACCCAAATCACAATTTGACCTATTCATTTTCGAGGTTGGGAGGGGCAGCGAATGTATTGGTTATGCCAGCTATTCATTCGGCCAGTATCTCGACCAAACTTTTGGATTCTCTTGGTGGTGCTACTGTGTTAGGGCCGTTTTTGACGGGGCTTGAAAAGCCTGTGCAAATATGTCAATTGGGGGCAACAGCTTCTGAGATTACCCGTATGGCAGTCCTTGCAGCGTATAGTTCTATTCCTGAAAGTTAAAGTGTGGCAAAACCACAGGTAGTGTACTCATAAACTCAAACCGAAATGGCGCTAAATATGCGAAAATATGCTAGGCAACCGCAGGGAGTGCCTCTTGTGAAAAGGGTGAAAAGCGCGCCCTCGGCACGGTTGAGCGCTTTGACGACGCAGATTGAAGCAGATTTAGTGCTGCCTTTGCGACAAGTTCAGTATGGTCACTTTGCCCACTGGCTGCGTTGTAAGCTCTTGAAAGTGCAAACACTTCCTGCGAACTCACGCCTGTCCAGTGAACAAATTGACTCATACCATTACGGTCTGAGTTTATGAGTACACTACCGAGTATTGATCTGACACAAGGGTCAGTACCGCGTCATATCATGCGTATGCTGTTTCCGTTTTGGTTCGCTATTCTTGCGATGATGTCTGCCAGTGTTGTGGATACAATATATTTGGGACGCATCAGTACGGACGCTCTTGTAGCTGTCGGGTTTTGTTTCCCGATTATTTTTTTGGGCAGTAGTGTCAATATTGGACTTGGCGCAGGGGTATTAAGTGCCATTTCTCGTGATTTGGGACGAAAAAACCACGAATCGGCAAAGCGTCACGGGGCAAGTGCCATTATTCTTGTTGTCATTATTTTGACAGTGGTAAGTTCTCTTGGCCTTATTTTTGGAGCAAGCATTGTCTCGGCAATGGGCGCGACGCCCGAGGTCAAACCACTTGCGCTCAGCTATCTTAAATACGCGCTACCCGCACTTGTGCTTATGGGGGTTGGCATGGTGTGCAACAATACGCTGCGTGCCAGCGGTGAGGCTTTCCTGCCCAGCACGATTATGATGAGCGGGGCCATCCTAAATATTATCATTGATCCATTATTGATTTTTGGCATTGGCCCATTTCCCAGAATGGAAGTGGAGGGGGCGGCCTTGGGGACACTAATCTCCAGTGTGTTAACAGCCTCTTTCGGGCTCTACCTAGTGATTGGTCACCGCAAAGCCGTTAATTTTACGGGTCTGACGAAAGCACTCATAGGCAAGTCATGGAAAATCATAGGGCGGGTCGGTGTCCCTGCTATGGGAACCAATATCGTTGTGCCAATCGCAAGTTTTGTTGCCATCACCATTATTGCGCGGATGTTGGGTAAGGCTGAAGTGGCCGCCTTTACTGTGGCGGCGAGAACAGAAATGCTGGGGATTGCGCTTCTATATGCTCTCAGCGCTTGTATCGGTGCCAATACTGGGCAAAACGGCGGGGCAGGGCATACGGGTCGTGTGAAACATGCATTTGATTTTTCTTATAACATTTGTGTGTTGTGGGGTGTTTTGATCGCGATTTTGTCTTTTGTCTTTGCCGAACAAATCCCGTCAATTTATTCCAAAGATGCAGAAGTTATTGCCCTTGCGGCCCCGTATTTTAAAATTGTCCCGATTACATTGATTGGCTACGGTGTTGTGTTCGTAAGCGCGGCAGGGCTTAATGGTTTGGGGCGACCTAAATACGGGCTTGTCTACACAATCATCCGCTCACTCATCCTCTATATAGGCTTCGTTTGGATCGGCGCACAGATTGGACAGTTAAATGGAGTGTATTGGGGGATTGCGGCTGCAAATATTCTGTCGGGCTTTATTGCCTATTTTTATACCACAAGACGTGTGCCCATGACAGTTTTACAGCACTAATGTCATATATCTATTGACGTAGGGCTTAGTTTGGGGCAAATCCGCCTTCTACTGAAAATACGAATACCTGTGCGGGTGTGGCGGAATTGGTAGACGCGCCAGATTTAGGTTCTGGTGTCGAGAGACGTGGAAGTTCGAGTCTTCTC
>JAESQI010000257.1 GCA_016765255.1 Robiginitomaculum sp.
CGGGCACCGCATGGTGTTGGGGTTGCCCTGTGTCCCGATTCCCATAACGACGTTTTCGGCCTTTATTTTTTTACCACCCTTTAGGGAGATTTCAAACGCGCCTTGTTGGCCAGTTATTTCCATGACCTCACAATTAAGCAGGACATTGATTTCGCCAGCTTTAGCTTGATCGTCCCATTTGTCCAAAATATCTTCTCGTGAGCCTGCGGCAAAATCCACATCACTGCGCAAAACCAATTGGTCAGGCGTGGCCATGATGTGCTTGCCTTTTTGGTATTTGAATATGGTGTCGGATAAGTGATCGGTTTTTTCAATCAGTACATGGGAGAGCCCAAGCTCTGCCGCCCGTGCCGCTGCGCTTAAGCCCGCAGGCCCTGATCCTATAATCGCTATTTTTACTATTTCGGTCAAACCCACGCCCCTTATAAGTGTTTGAATATACCATTCCTAGTATGTTTTAAAAAAAAAATCAAACACTTGCGTAAATAAAAAAAACAAGTCATATTGCAACCATCATGAAGGGGCACCATGAACTCTATGTTTAATAAAATTGTTGTTAGTTGTATATTCGTTGCTGTGTTCTTTATGAATGGGCATGCAAGTGGGCAAATTATGCCTAAAACCCCGTTTAATGACGGGGGTATTCACGAGGGCGTGATGACCTGTTACGGCTCTACTTGTCATAGTCGGCAAGAGGCAACAGGGATTACTGTCCGTCAAAACGAATCATTAACGTGGCAAGACGGCACATCTACAACAGGTGCTCATTACCGCGCTTATAAAACTTTACTCACCGAGCGCTCAAAATCTATTGCGCTGAGGTTGGGGCTATTTACACCCGCACACGAGGCAAAAGAATGTCTATCGTGCCATACGGACGGTATTGTTGCGGCGCGGCGCGGCGCAAAATTTCAGATTGATGACGGTGTTGGCTGCGAGAGTTGTCACGGCGCGGCTGGAGATTGGTTGTCGCGGCATTACGAAGTCGGCGCCAGTCATAAAACAAATGTATCGCGGGGGCTGTATCCGTTAGAAGATGCCAAAACTCGTGCGGGTGTTTGCTTGTCTTGCCATATGGGAAGTGAAGCAGAGGGACAATTTGTCACCCACCGTCTCATGGCGGCTGGCCATCCGCGTATGTCGTTTGAGCTTGATTTGTTTACGGCGTTGCAAAGTCATCATAGTGAAGATGTAGATTACGAAACTCGAAAAAACGTGCAATCGGGCACTCGGATATGGGCGATTGGTCAAGCTATGACCTTAAAACAACAATTGCGTCTGTTCCAAAATCCAGCTTTGAACCGCGACGGTATTTTTCCTGAACTTGTCTTTTTTGATTGCCTCGCCTGTCACCGCGAAATATCAGATGATCCGAATTGGCGTCCTGTAGTGCGCCAAAACCCAGGTCGCCCAAGTTTGCCGGGTATCGTGAAATTTAATGATGCCAGTATGATTATGTTACTGGCCACGGCGCGGCAAATCGCGCCTGATCTTGCCCCAAGCCTTGAGGCACAAATAAGGGCTTTTCATAGCAGTATTAGTGGGAATGGATCCCAGTCCTCTGCAACTCAAGCTCTCGAAGCGACAACGAATGCTTTAATAAAGCGCATAGAACGAACAAATTTCACCAAAGCGCAAACGCTTGATATTTTGGATATTGTTGTTACGGATACTCTAACGCGTCGCTATACTGATTATGTGGCGGCGGAACAAGCGATTATGGCGGTTGATACACTCCTAAGTTCCATGATCGCATCCAAGCAAGTTGCGCGTATTGAGGTGTCTCAAATGCGCAAGGAAATTAACATGGCTTATGACGCCGTGGAAAATCCTAATACTTATAATCAAGATCAGCTTACAAATGCCCTCAGAAATGTGCATGCGCGGTTAAGAGAATTAAGGTGAGTCGGGTTTTACGTCGGAAATTATGTGCAACCGTGATGGCTTCAGCCCTCATATTGTCGTCATGTGGCGGTAATGGTGGGAGTTCTACCACCGCGCCTATCTCGCCTCCACCGCCACCGCCTCCACCGTCAAGTGGTAAATATACACCGCCTGCTGCTGAAAACTTATCTGTATCTGATGTCGAGATAATCATCGCTCAAGCTGTGGCAGAAGCCAGTGCGCAAAACCTCCCATCCGTTATATCTGTGACAGACCGGGCAGGGAATGTACTCGCTGTTTTTAGGATGAATGGCACGACTGCAACTACGAAAATTAGGGCGGGGAAAACCACTGATATTGGATTGCAAGGTGTTGATGTCCCTCATCAATTGGCAGCGATTTCCAAGGCGATAACGGGCGCTTATCTTTCTTCTGGTGGAAATGCGTTTTCTTCGCGTACTGCTAGCCAGATTGTCCAAGAACATTTTCCGCCCTCTGCCAATACTGTGGGCCTAGAAAGCGGGCCGTTATTTGGTGTGCAGTTCTCCCAACTCCCCTGTTCAGACTTTTCCCAACGTTCAATGGGCGGGACAAATACATTGGGGCCAAAGCGCGCTCCTTTAGGGCTTTCTGCTGACCCTGGGGGGCTGCCTCTATATAAAAACGGCGTCATGGTCGGCGGTATTGGGGTTTCTGGCGATGATGATTACGGATTTGATACGGAAATTGTTGATATTGATAATAGCCTTGAAGAGTTGATTGCCGTGGCGGGTACATTTGGATTTGCCGCGCCACAGTCTATTCGCGCTGACCGCATCACTGTTGACGGTACGTCTTTGCGGTTTATTGACAAAGACGAAAGTGATCTTGCGTCAAATCCAGCAAGTGCGCCTAGTTTTGCAAGTGTGGATGGTTCTTCTGGTAATTTAGTTGCGGTCACTGGATATTATCAGGGTGTTAGTACTCTTGCAGGGACGACCTATAAGTTTGAGAATTCTGGTATGCGGCCATCAACGCGGGCTGAATACGCTAATCCTGATGTATTTGTTTTTACCAATGGCAGCGGGGTTAACCGTTTTCCGCCTATCGCAGCTACAGACGGGGCCGTTGTGACATCGCCGCTTACTCAAGCAGAAGTTCGCACCGTGATCGAGGAAGCTTTTCTTGTCATGACCCGCTCTCGGGCCCAAATTCGCAAACCGCTGGATAGCCGGGCTGAAGTTTCTATTTCTGTGGTCGATACTTATGGTACAATTCTAGGCATGGTTAGATCACCTGACGCGCCTATATTTGGCTCGGACGTATCGCTACAAAAAGCGCGCACCGCCACGTTTTTTTCAAATACTATCGCAGGGGATCAATTGGAAGCGGTCACGCGCAGTGTCGCTATTGGCGGTGGTGGGCTTGATCCACGCGTTACTATTCGCACACAGCAAGTGCGGGATTTTATCGGTGATCCCAATGCTCTTACAGGCACACATGCTTTTGCCGATCGCTCTGGTGGTAATTTATCTAGGCCTTATTTTCCAGACGGAGAGGTCGGGACGGCAAATGGCCCACTGTCAGTGCCGATAGAAAATTTCAGTCCCTTTGCCAATGGACTTCAAGAAGAGCTGATTAAAGATAATGTATTAGAACACGCCACCTTTGTTCTAGGGGGAGGGCCTGATACAAGGCGGCGTTGCACCTTTGTCCCCGACGTCGTAGCAGGTCAAAACCGCTTGCAAAACGGTATCCAGATTTTCCCGGGTAGTGTGCCGATTTATAAAAATGGCGAGCTTGTTGGTGGTATTGGTGTGTCTGGTGACGGGATTGACCAAGACGATATGATCTCGTTTCTCGGTGTTCACAATGCAGGGCTTGTCCTTGGTACACTCGGTAATGCAGATCCTGCTATTCGGGCTGATACGATTATCATTCCCGTCAACGGTGAAGATATTCGCCTGCGCTATGTTAGCTGTCCATTCGCTCCATTTTTGGATACGAATGAACAAAATCCGTGTCAGGGTAAATAATGCGGTCGAGGTTTGCATATCATGTCAGCGCCCTAGCGATTTTGGCGAGTGTGTACTCAGTTAATGCTGATGCCTCGCGTATTTTTTCAGCCTTAGATGAAAGCACGGGCGAAACGATTACAATAGAATTGTATGATCTGCCGAAGGTGGAAACTTCAAGTAAAAACGCGCCAATTATAAACGCACCAAGAATATTTACGCCAAATATAGGCATAGCAAGTGTAGATATATTAAGTCTGAAACAAGCTCCTGTAAAAATTATTCAGTACGCTCAAGTAGAGACACAAACTGATCCACCCGAAGAAAAAATTGAAAGAAGCGAGCGCCCAAGGCGTATTCCGGGCCGCACAGTTACCCTACCAAAGCGCGAAAGATTATTTGATCCAGCATCTGTCCCACCGCCGAGAGCAGATACCTTCCCAAAGGACGAAATTCCTTTACCTGATCGGTGGAGATTGGTCGAAGACATTGGTGTACATGAACGTTGGTATGATCCTTACAATCAAAATACACTCAAAGGTGACCGTCCCCTAAAAGGACATGATGGTTGGTTTTTTGTGGCAACGGCTATTTCTGATACGGTTTTAGAACCGCGTAGTTTCCCCATTCCCGTTGGTGTGCAAACAACCGAGCGCCCGACCAATGATTTATTTGGCGATCCTGATAGCTTGGTGTTTTCCCAAACCATTATTGCCAGTGGGGCTTTGATCGAAGGTTTGACTGTTTTTAAGCCTCAAGATTTGGAATTTCGCCTAACCGCTGCGTTTAACCTTAACTATGTCCAAGTGAATGAGAAACGTATCCTCCATGTTGAACCCTCTAAAGGCACCGACCGAACAGATGTATTTGTCGGCATCCAAGAGGCGTTTATTGATTACCATATTCGCAATGTATCTGACCGCTATGATTTTGACAGTTTGCGGGTCGGTATTCAGCCGTTTTCTACTGATTTTCGTGGGTTTTTATTCCAAGACAATCAACCGGGTATTCGGTTTTTTGGCAATCGGGACAATAACCGTTACCAGTATAATCTAGCGGTATTTGGGCGGTTAGAGAAAGACACAAATTCTGGGCTAAACTCGGTTGTTTCGACCCCGCGCCGCGACTTGATTTTTCTCGCCAATTTGTACCGACAAGATTTCCCAGTTCCGGGCATGACCTCGCAAGTGACCGCTGTTTACAATCTTAACCGCGAGGGAAGTCATCCTGAAATTGACACCAATGGTTTCCCTGTGCGCCCCGCCTTGCTTGGCAATCTAAGGGGGCGTGATTACGATGTTGTCTATCTTGGGTATAATGCAGATGGTCGGTTTGGTCGCTCTAATCTAACACTGGCCATGTATCTAGCGCTTGGCCAAGACCGCAATAGTATATTTACAGGCAAAACCGCCTCTATTCGGGCCGCCATGGTCGCGGCTGAAGCCTCATATGATTATAATTGGGCAAGGTTTCGGGCGTCCTTCCTTTATGCCACAGGGGACAGCGACCCTTATGATGATGTAGAGACGGGATTTGACGCCATATTTGAAAACCCGCAATTTGCAGGTGCCGATACGTCTTACTGGATACGGCAAAATATTCCATTTATTGGCGGTGGGCGGGTGATAGGCCTCAGCGGACGTAACGGCATTTTAAATTCTCTCCAATCGTCCAAAGAACAAGGGCAAAGTAATTTCAATAACCCTGGAACGGTGCTCTTTGGCCTCGGGGCTGATTTTGACATATTACCCGAACTCCGCTTGTCCTTTAATGCCAACGCACTTGGCTTTGCGGATACGGCTGTGCTTCGAAATTTACGCCAAGATGGCAGCATCAGTAAAAACATTGGTTTGGACTTGTCTGCGTCCGCGATTTACAGGCCAAAGTTTTCACAAAATATTGTGTTACGGGCCTCAATAGCCTCGCTGGAACCAGGCGAGGGCTTTGATGATTTATTTGAAAACGAAGAAGATAAAAAACGGTATTTGTCGGTTTTGCTTAACGCAACTCTGACCTATTAGGAATGGTAATGACTAGATTGCGCTTATATCAATATACTGCCTTAATGGTGTTCACAGTGGTGATGGCTGTCGTGTTGGCTGCGGTGTTAAATGTCGGCACTGCATATGCCGCTAGCGAAGAAGAACACGCCCAACATATCAAACATGTGACAGCGCCGTCCGCGCCGCGTACCCAGTCCTTTGAAGAGGCGCAGGCAAAAAGCGTTGGTTGTGTGTCTTGTCATATTGATAGTGACCAAAAAACCATGCATTCAATGCCATCAGTTGTACTCGGCTGTACGGATTGTCACGGGGGTGACGCCAGTATTCGCGTGCCCAATATGCTTAAAAGCGACGCGCCTGAATATATGAGCTACCAAGAACAAGCCCATGTCCTTCCTCTTTACCCTGAGACTTGGCACTACCCGTCTGCGGCCAATCCAGTACGTAGTTATACGCTTTTGAATAAAGAAGCTCCTGAATATATTAGGTTCGTTAATCCATCTGATTATCGCATTGCTCGTGAGGGATGTGGGGCATGTCACTTGAAAGAAATCGTTTCCGCTGAGCGCTCCTTGATGGCGACAGGTGCCATGCTCTTTGGGGGAGCTGCTTATAATAACGGTATATTGCCGTTTAAAAATTACATTCTTGGCGAAGCCTATACCAGAGACGGGGAGCCTGCTGTCCTAACCTCACCGGGGTCTGAAGACGGCCTAACTGACGAGCAAATAGCCAAGGGCATCATCAAACAATTTGTACCTATGCCCATGTGGAATGTGATCCCGCCTGGAGATATATTCCGCGTATTTGAGAGTGGTGGCCGCAATAATGCCACTCAATTCCCTGAAATTGGTTTGCCCAATGCGGCTGGTTTAATCCAGCGGATTGAAGAACCGGGACGTCCCGATATTCGCCAATCCAACCGTGGCCCGGGCACAGGTTTGCGCGTCGCCATTCCTGTTCTCAATATCCATAAAACGCGGCTAAACGATCCCTTTACATGGTTCCTCGGGACAAATGATCAACCCGGTGATTACCGCTCATCTGGCTGTGCGTCGTGCCATGTGGTTTATGCCAATGACCGCGAGCCGCGCCATAGTTCGATCTATTCAAAATTTGGCCGTGACGGAAAATCTTTTTCCAAAGACCCAACTATTGATAAAGACGAAAGTGGGCATCCAATCTCTCATGAATTTACGCGGGCAATCCCCACATCGCAATGCATGAATTGTCACATGCATCAGCCCAATATTTTCCTCAACACTTATCTTGGTTATACTATGTGGGATTACGAGTCTGACGCGCCGCATATGTGGCCAAAAGAGCAAAAATACCCGACGTCTGCGGAACGCCACAAGGTGCTAGAGCGCAATCCCGAGGCCGCCGCCCCGCTTGGACTTTGGGCGGATAAAGAATTTTCTAAAAATGTTTATGATCTCAATACGGATTTAAAGGACACCCAATTTGCCGATTATCATGGGCATGGGTGGAATTTCAGAGGTATTTTCAAACGTGACCGCAAGGGTAATTTACTCGACGCCAAGGGGGACATTGTCGCCAATGATGATCCTGAGAAATGGCGTAAAAAAGGAGAAGGTAAATTTGTACCTATAGGGGTGAACCCGGGTAAAACCGTGCACATGATGTCTATTCACGCGGAAAAAGGCATGCAGTGCGTAGATTGCCATTACGCGCAAGACAATCACGGAACGGGTTTCTTGCACGGCGAGGTGGCCAATGCCATAGAAATACGTTGTAAAGATTGTCACGGTACATCCGATAAATATCCAAATCTTTATACCTCTGGCCCCGCCTCTCGACCGGGTGGTACGGATATGGCATCCCTTCGTAATCCAGACGGTAAATTCCGCTTTGAATGGATACGGAAAAATGGCCGCGATGTATTGGTGCAACGCTCGCTCCTTGACCCAGAGCTCACATGGGAAGTATCCCTCGTAAAAGATAGTCTAAATGTTGGCCATCCTGAATATAATGCGAAAGCAGCGCGGGCTAAAACCGTGTCTGCAACCAAATCATCTAGTGGTGGTTTGAAATGGGGGCCGGGCGTTGCGA
>JAESQI010000258.1 GCA_016765255.1 Robiginitomaculum sp.
GAATGAGCGCAAATGAGCCCGCAGGCGAGCCAGCATAACCGCAAACCGAAACGGCTTGGTGATGTAATCATTAGCGCCTGAATTTAGCCCCAAGATTTCGTTCATATCCCCGTCATTACCCGTCAACATTACTATGGGCGCTGCCACACCGTTTTTACGCATCAATTGGCAAGCTTCGGTGCCCATCATATCGGGCAGGTCAACATCAAGCAAAATGAGGTCGTAATCCTTGACCTTTGTCGCCGCGATGGCCGCGCTTGCATTTGCCACATCATCCGTGTCAAATTCGTCATACATTGCAAATTGCTCAACCAATTCGACCCGCAAATCTTCATCATCATCTACTATCAATAATCGTTTTTTAACGCTCATATTAAATCCATATTTTTTGTGTCTAACAAAATGAGTTGTGTTTATAAACTTGCTCTACACACTATACTAATGTCAAATTACAAACAAGAGTTCACAATTTCGTGGGGTCAATATGAATATTGTCGTTGAGACATCTAAAAGCACGCTCAGCATAGGAAGCAAAGTCTATGCCTGTGCCATTGGCAAAAAAGGCACGATACCATTTGAGCAAGGGCGCGAAGGCGACGGGAAAACCCCGCTAGGTATGTATCCGCTGCGGTACGGGCTTTACCGTAACGACCGCATAAGCCTCCCTGCCTGTCCCCTCGAATTTCACATAATTGGCGAAAATGACGGGTGGTGTGACGCGGCCATCGATCCCGCCTATAACCGCCCCGTACATTTGCCCTATCCCGCCAGCGCGGAAAAATTATATAAGGACAGCCATGTCTACGATATTATTATTGTGCTTGGCCATAATGATAACCCGCCAATTGCAGATTTAGGCAGCGCCATATTTTTGCACATTGCGCGGCCAAATTATGCACCGACCGAGGGTTGTATCGCCATAAGCCAAACAGATATGCTCAGCCTCTTGCCCAAACTCACGCGAGACACGTGTATAGATATCCAATAACTATTGAAATAACGCGGCCCCAAAACCGGGGACGAGGCGGGCCGTATTTTGGTCATACATTTTAAATTCTGTGGCCCAGTCCCAATAACACCAACCCAGTCCTTGGGCTTCGGCCTGTTTTCTCACCGTATATGTCCACTCGGCCCGTTGCGCATTGGGAACGTGTTGATAAACGCCAAATTCACCGAGTAATAATGGGTGCCCCGTGCGGTCTTGGAAGGCGCGGGCTTGCGCCATATGTTTGGCAATGTCTGCTTTTTGTTGGCGACTTCCAAACCGTTTTCCTGTTGGCGGCGGAGTATCCAGAAAATGCGCCCCTTGGTGCGTGAAATCAAAATCGTCATAATAATGAAAAGTGGTGATGATGCGCGGGTCATTTGGCGGGCTAAATTTCTCTTGCGTGTCCAAAAGCAAAGGATCAATTGAACCCCAATTGCCGCTACCCAACACCACCCAGCGCGACGGGTTTGTCGCCCGAATGATCCCGAGCAATTCAGCATTAAGAGCATTGGCCTTCGTCGTGGTCATTTTGTCATGAGCTTCGTTTAACACCTCAAAAATCAGTCCATCTGGCCAATTCGCATAATGAGTCGATAATTGATGCCATAGATTTTTTAGTTTTGGAATTTCGCGGTAAGGGCGAGCCATAATGGCGTCATAATTATGTACATCCAATATGACCTTAAGACCCAAATCGAGAGCCGTTCCTATGATATAGTCAGTGCGAGACAACAGTTTTGGATCAATGCGGTAGGGACGACGCCTATCCATATGGGCCGTCCACTTTACGGGCAGACGAATAGTATCAAAGCCCAATTGTTTGATGCGCCGCAAATCTTGCACGTTGACCGTATATCCCCACTCGCCTTCATTCGGGGCCTCTAGGGCATTGCCAAGATTGACGCATTTTTTTACGGGTGCGAGAACCGTCTGAATGCGCCGCCTCGGCGGTGTAACCTGTTGAATGGGCCTACGCCATTGTGCCGATTGCACTGGTGTTTGCTTTGATACCTGCTCATCAGTATGAGGTTTTTGTGCAAATATTTTGGTAGGCACTTTATTTTCGTAACTATCAGACGAAACAACTGGAACCAATGGATCCAATAATGCCTGTTCCGTGCCCAGAGATTGCACAGAGAAAAGGCGATTGTCCCTGCAAGGGCGAGAGCGGCAAACAGGCCAAAATATGTCAGTTTTCTAAGTTTCATAAGCTGAGCAAACCAATATCAAGTCGAGGTTAATATTTCTGGAATGCGGGTTTATTTCCTATAAGATTGGGAAATTATAGGTCTTTAAATGTGTCAGATGGCATTGCCGCCATAAATTCTAGGGCAAAATAGATAACATTTTTATGCTTTTGCATCTGTTTTGGATCAGGCATATCCATATTAAGGGCAAAAACATAGACCTCATCGCGACCATTTATTGAACTTTCAAGCCAGCCCACATACCAGCCAATATCTGTATTCACACCGTCATTGCGCCATCCGGTTTTGGCATAAAGCGTCCAGTTTTTCCCACGCTTTACTGCCATGATTTTACGGGCATTTTGATACGTTTTTTCTAATAAGGGGAGCTCACCTTGGGCCAATTTGGTCAGAAACTGAATTTGGTCATTTGCCGATGTTTCAAGCGGGCCATTGAGCCAATATGTGGTCAAATCTTCTAGCGCGCCGATATTCATATTGCCGTATTCAAATTTTTGTATCCATTCCGACATAGTTGCGTGACCTAGCCCCAATGTAATATTTTGAAAAACCCACACGGCAGACCGTTGATAGGCGGACGCTAGGGTTTGGTTTTGATTCCATGTGGGCAGGGACCTTTTCTGACCGTCCCATATATAAACACTGTCGGGCATGGCATATTGAGTTTCCAGCGCAATTAAAGTGTGCGGGATTTTTGAGGTTGAGGCAGGGGGAAATCGTACATTATTTCGGCTTTGGTTACTGACCCATTTTTGACCATCTGATAACCTGACAATCATCAAAGTAGACGCCCGCACATCAACATCATTTTCAATTACGATATTCGAAATATTGATGGGCGTCGTTTTAGGAAATTGCCCCTTCGTACACGCAAATAGAAAGAGCACACATGAAAATACCATAAATGTATTGAACACACGCACTTAATCCCTCGCGCCAAACAGAGCTGAACCAACGCGCACATGGGTGGCGCCGAAATCTATGGCGGGTTCAAAATCAGCGCTCATGCCCATGGAAAGGGTTTTGAGACCATTACCATCTGCTAGTTTTTTTAAAAGCGCGAAATGTGGCCCCGGTGCCTGACCTGGAAACTGGCCTGTATAATTTGTAAAGGCGGGCGGAATACACATTAAGCCCTCGGGTTCAATGTGGTAAACTTCGCGCAGGGTTTTGATAAACCCGTCCAGCATGGACGGAAGTATGCCCGCTTTTTGTTCCTCTTCGCCCGTATTGACCTGCACAAACAGACGCGGCAAGTTTCCTGTTTTATCCCTGACCTTCACCAAAGCTTTCGCTAGTTTTTCACGGTCAAGTGTCTGGATCACGTCAAATAGGGCGCAAGCTTGCGCCGTCTTGTTCGTTTGCAGAGGCCCAATCAGGTGAAGCTCCAAACCTTGTCTTTGGCTGGCAAACACTTCGCCCCATCTTTTTTGCGCCTCTTGTACACGGTTTTCGCCGTAGATTTTTTGTCCCGTCTCAAGCATGGCGGCAATACGGGCGTCAGCTTGTTGCTTGGAAACGGCGATCAGACAAATATCGCCTGCCGTTCGCTCTGCCTGCTTGGCACGGGACTCTATGCGGTCTATTATACTGGTTCGGTTAACGAAAATTGGTGTGGTCATGAATGTGACATATCTTGGAAACAATGAACTCGCAAGGGTGGCAAGGGCGCTTTATCAAGCGAGGGCGCTCCCGTGCGCTCTTTCTCCTTATGTATTTATGACCGATCCAAACCGAACTCCAAATGTGTTAAGGTGTGCGGCAAACCTGCCAAAGGGGGCGGCGCTGATTTACCGCCATTTCGGCGCGGATGACAAATTAGCCGTCGCCGTCGCCCTGCGCCAAATTTGTTTTGTGCGCAAAGTGCAATTTATCATTGCTCAAGACGAAGGATTGGCACGGGGCGTGGGCGCGGACGGGCTACACCTCCCCGAAAAATATTTAAAGGCTGCAAAAAAATTACGCACCCGCTACCCCGACTGGGTTTTAAGCGGGGCTGTGCATTC
>JAESQI010000259.1 GCA_016765255.1 Robiginitomaculum sp.
CTTGCCCAAGATGCAATTCAACCCACACCAAATTGATTAGTGAATTTGGCTCCACCCCTTGCAAGGCCCTATATGCTTGCAAGGATTGTCTAGAACCATTTGACCGTTTTAAATGTCATTAGGAATTTATTATGAGTAACTTTCACGCCGTTCGCGTCTCAGACATTATCCGCGAAACGCCAGATTGTGTGTCTATCGGTTTTGGCATCCCTAAAAACCTTGCAAAAGAATTTGAATATAAAGCTGGGCAACATGTGATTGTGCGCAAAATACTGGGCGACGAAGACGTGCGCCGCACCTATTCGTTTTGCTCTGCCCCGTCTAGTGGTCACCGCCGCATTGCAGTACGGCACGTTGAGGGCGGGGCGTTTTCCACCTTTGCTAATACGAAATTAAAAGTGGGTGACACATTAGAAATCTCCACACCAATTGGTGAATTTACATTACCAACAGATGCCAGAACCAGCTCAAACTATGTAGCCTTTGCTGTCGGGTCTGGGATTACCCCGATCATGGCCATGATCCGCGAGGTACTTACGCGCGAGCCCAATAGCCATTTTTTCCTTTATTACGGCAATAGAGACGCGGAACATACCATTTTTGCCGAACAACTCGCGCATATGAAAAACCTCCATATGGAGCGGTTTAGCTATCAATTTTTTATGACCCGCCAAGTGGTAGATATCCCATTTTTCAATGGCCGTATCACGGGCGATAAAGCCAGCATATTACACCAAAATGTATTTTCAAAAATTAACATTGACGAGTATTATTTATGTGGTCCTCTGTCCATGATTGACGGCGTCAGAGAGGCTTTGGTTAATGCTGGCGAAACGGCTGAGAATATTCATAGTGAATTATTTTTTGCTGGTGCAGATAGTGAACGTGCCAACAAGCGTTCTGCACTTGACGGGTTGGCCAAAAGCAAAGTGACGGTGATCTCAGATGGTCGCAAGATTGAAGTTGATTACCGCGATGAACACGGGTCAATTTTAGAGGCTACCTTAAAATCTGGCATTGATGTCAGCTTTGCCTGCAAAGGCGGAGTCTGCGCCACATGCCGCGCAAAAGTCACCGAGGGCAAAGTTGACATGGCCTTAAATTACGGGCTGGAACCAGAAGAAATAGAGGCTGGATTTGTGCTAACCTGTCAATCCATTCCCCTGACCAAGACAGTGACGATCAGTTTTGACGAATAGAGCATTTTCTTTGCTCTCATTTCGTGTATGCTGGCTCTAGGTATTGGAGTGACATTTTGCACATTTTACTGATTGAAGATGACAAACAGGCCGCCGAGTTCACCCTTAAAAGTTTGCAACAATTTGGTCATTCCGTCCACCATATAGAAGACGGCAAAGACGGCTTGCTGGCCATTCTTTCCCATGAATACGATGTGATACTCGCAGATCGAAGACTGTCTGGCATGGACGGCATGACCATTGTCAAACGCACCAGAGCCGCCAGTGTTTTAACCCCTTTCATGTTTCTCACATCCCTTGACCATGTAGACGATATTGTCGAGGGGCTCGATGCGGGTGCAGATGATTATCTGGTCAAACCATTTGCTTTTTCAGAATTGAGAGCACGCATTGACGCTCTTTACCGCAGGCCCGCACAAACGAAATCTATGCAGGACAAAATCATTCTCAAAGACCTCACCATTGGCTTGCTTAAGCGCTGTGTATTTAGAGACGGTGTGCAAATCAATCTCCAACCCCGCGAGTTTAGATTGCTCGAATATTTAGCCCGCAATGCAGGGCGGGTTGCCACAAAAACCACATTGCTGGAACATGTATGGGAGTTTAATTTTGATCCTAAAACCAATGTTATAGAAACCCACATTTCTCGCTTGAGATCAAAAATTGACGACGGGCAATCAGCATCAATCATCAAAACCGTGCGCGGCGCAGGCTATATGATTGACCTTGATTAGGCGGTTTTCAAATCATCCGTTTCAGGCGTCATTGGTTGGTAATCCCGCCCTAGAACTTGGGTTTCCAAAAGATCTCTATCTTCAAGGTATTGCACAAGTTTATCAATATGGTCGGTTTGGATAAAGAGGGCACCTGCCTGTATACTGTCGGCGTACCCTTTTTCGTTATCATGTTTTCCCATGACATTACAAAACAGGTGCAGGTCATTATTCTTAATAGACTGAGCGGCTTTAAAACTAAATGACAATCGTCTAAGCCCCATAATCTCCAATTGGTGGCGGGTTGAGAGTTTTCGGGTACGCCCTGAAGAGATAAAATGAGGACGCAGTGCATAATCAGGGCATAAATCAAGCAAGAGTTTAAAATGCTGCCAGCGGGCAAATATTGTCACCAATTGACCTTGATCAAAACCTTCTTCGTGTAAGACTTTTCTGAGAATTTCCGCCGAATTTTTCGGCCCGCCTTTAAAATCTATATCAACAATATAGCGCCCTTTCACATTACGAAGCGCGTCGCGCAAGCTCGGGACGGTCTCGCCTTTATATTGCGCCCCCTTGGAACTGCCCGCGTCGAAGGCTTGAATTTCTGCTAAGGTCAAGTCTTTAACCCGTCCCTGTCCATTTGTTGTCCGGTTAACCGTCGCATCGTGCATCAGCACGAAATGACCATCTTTGGTACAGCGCACGTCAAATTCAATCGCCCGCGCCCCCATAGCAAAGGCGGCCTCGTGGGCAACAAGTGTGTTCTCAGGTGCAAATTTTTTCGCGCCCCGATGACCAACAGCTACAATTTTGCGGCGGTTTTGGGGGTTAATCTTTTGCGGGGAGTTGGTTTTCACTCTTTGCATCCATTCAGATGCTTTTTCGTGCATATCCAGACTATCAACATCAAACCAAGGGGTTTTGCCCACATCAATAATTCGCGCATTGCCAAATTTTGCCAGCAGGCGCATCCCGCCCGATATTGAGCAATCCCCATGCTCCTTATCAGAGGTTCTAATGGCGTCAAACAAAGCTTGGCCCGCCCTAAATATACCCGTGTCATATGCGTTATATATAGTCAGTTTTTTGTCGATCTTACGGATCAAGCCGTCTTTGTAATAAACTTTTGTGACATCATCAATATCAACACTTGGGTTGTCCATATCCAGATCGACCCCTAAACCGACCGCACCTTTTGGCAGTTCAGCCTTTTGCAAAATTGCATATAGAGACGGCTCGACAATATGGTCACACATGGCCAAGAAAAAATCACCCTTCAAATAAGGGGCGCCCGCCAGAACAGAAATGCCGTTTTCACGTTCAAAGTCAGGGTTAAAAACGGTGGTAACTTTCCAGTTATATTTCTTGGCAAGCCCTTCCAAAAACGTTTGTAACAACTCCGCCTTATAGCCTACCACGATGACAAAATGGTCAACCCCACTCGTCGCCGCTGTTAACATTGCATGTTCAATCAGCGGCTTACCACCAAGATTGATCATGGGTTTAAGATCACCCAATCCTTTAATGCGCGTACCTTTTCCTGCCGCGACGATCAGACATTGGTTAATGTGCGCCATGAGCTTTTCCTGTTTTTTGCGTCCATTTTCTGTATGCACCCAACAATGCGGGCAACAATGTCCATGTAATCACCAAACAGGCTGTAAACCCGATAATGGCCAACGTGCCCATTGACCTAAGCCCGCCCATAGACGCCGTTACCATGCCGCCAAATCCCAACAATGTTGTGAGTGTGGTCAAGATTGCCGCCCGCCCCGTATTGTTCATAATTTTTGCAATGTCTGCGTCTTTTCCGTCCGAGACAAATCTGTGAAAAATGTGGATCGAATTATCAACCGATATCCCAATTAACGAGGGCAGTATAACCATATTCATGATCGAGAGTTTTGGCCCAAAGGCTCCCATAATGCCCACTGTTAATAAAACGCCTAACAAAGGCGGGATGAGGACAACAATACTACCAGAAAAACTGCGTAGGAATATAAACACCATAATGGCCGTAAACAGAGCAACAAGGCTAATCGCTTTTACCGCGTCCGCCCGCATCAAAGCCAGCATTTCAACAAATATAAAACTTTCAGACGCGCTGAAATAAGTTTTGCCGTTCACATCTAATTTCGCCGCGTCGTCATAATAAAGTTGGGCGTCAACACTATCGTTCATATTGACCGAACTGTAGATAAACATCAAATAGCCTGGCTCGCTATTTGTCCCAATATATGTGCGCCGAATAGCGGCGGGCATATCGGCAAGGTTGAGATCATCTATGGATAAATATCTCTGTAAGGACGAATATTTTGACGGGTAGAAACTGCGCAATACTTCCGCCCTTTTTTGCAGGCGCGTGATCACTTCATGGCGTTGTTTCTGACTTTCTTGGTCGGGTAAAAAATCAAGCAAGCTCGAAACTTTCCGAATGGTCGGGGTTTCTATGTCAGTCTTTATTTCGTTTTTTATATACGCGTCAATCGCTGCAACTTCTTCCAAAGTTTCAACAACGACAATTGCCCGGTTATGCCCATCCGGAAACACCTCTCGCAAGCGTTCATTTGCTGCTTGCAGTGTTTGCGTTTTCTTGGCTTCCAAATTATCAAAATTGCGCTCAAATTTAACTTGCGGCGCGAAAATAATAGAAAATAAAAGTAATCCCAAAGCCCCACCGTAAATCACTTTATTGCGCGCCTGTTGACGAAGCTTCGAGAATTTACGCCGCGTCACCAAACGCCGTCCCGACTTTTCCGTATGCCAAATACCCAGTTTTTCCATGACAACAACGAGAGCAGGAAAGACCGTATACATAGACACAAAGGTCAGCAGAACGCCGCTGCCTGCAATGAAACCAAACTCTGTAAACGCCCTAAACTCAGTCAACATCAGCGCGTAAAACCCAACGCCCGTCGTCAGCGCCGCAATCAATGACGCGGCCCCCGTATCAACAATAATCGTCTCAATGGATTTTTCTATCGAGCGCCCCTCGCGCCGCTCTTCTCGATAGCGGCTAAAATTATGAATACCAAAATCAATGCCGAGGCCAAATAATATCAGCGCCAAAAATATTGTGATCAAATTCATACCACCAATGGTCATAGCCGTGAGGCCAATCGTCCATATTATGCCCATCACAAGCGGAATATAAATGGACGGGATTGCTATCAAGCTTCGAAACGAAAACACAATCAGCAAAGTGATTAACGAGATGGAGCCAATGAGGCCCATTTTCAAATCGCCAATAATCGCATCAAATTGCGCTACTTTATTAGCGATCCTACCTGCGATGCCCGCCTGTAAACCGTCACCATACCCATTCGTATTTAAAGCATTGATCACATGGGTAGCGTCGATCACCATGCGCTTAGAATCGCTTAAAGACTCCAATCCTTCTTTCGGCCAAACAACAAGTACGGCAGTTTTTTTATCCTCTGAAACAAAAAACCGCTCACTCTGCCCTTCACCAGATGTTTCCGAATTAAACTGCTCGATCAATTCATCGTCGACAATGTCGCGAGAATCGCTAGAAATATTTTCGTCCCGCAAGGTAATCGTAACGTCGCGGCCGAGCTGTTTGGCAATTTCGTGCGAGAGATAACTCTGATAAAGTTCGGTTGATTGTTGCTCAAGTTCAAGCAATTCATCTGTGCTC
>JAESQI010000260.1 GCA_016765255.1 Robiginitomaculum sp.
GGCGCGCCGTGGGAGGCGAGCAAGACACTACCTTTTGACGCGATGTGTTCTTTGAGGAGAGACCCAATCAATTTCCGCCCTTGTTCGTCCATAGCGGCACTCGGTTCGTCGAGTATCCATAAGGGGGCATTGCTCATATATATCCTTGCGAGGGATAGGCGGCGGGATTGTCCCGCAGATAAAGTCTTGACGCTCTGGTTTCGTCTCTCCCAGAGAGCAACCCGTTTGAGACACAATTCTATTTCTTTGGGTGTATCATTATCATATAGGCTACGCCAAAACTCAAGTGTTTCGGTGGGCGTAAGGCTTGGTTTATGGGCATCATGATGCCCTAAAAAGGCGGCATATCCCATTTCTTGTTTGGTGATATCTTTTCCGTTCCAAAATACGTCTCCGCTACTGGCTCGTAACAACCCTGCGCAACATTTAAGCAAGGAGGTTTTCCCAATACCGTTATTGCCCTTAACCCATACCATATCGCCAGGGTTGAGCGTTAAGTTCAATCCTTGGAATAAAACCGCGTTACCACGGTCTATAGATAAGTATTTTATTTCCAATACATTGGAATTTTG
Organism: Robiginitomaculum sp.; assembly: GCA_016765255.1. GTDB lineage: Bacteria > Pseudomonadota > Alphaproteobacteria > Caulobacterales > Maricaulaceae > Robiginitomaculum_A. Next base: position 573 of record JAESQI010000260.1, read on the forward strand.
GGCGTATTCAATCATATTATGCGTTTACTATCACGGGCTTAGTTGATACACCAGAACAATGAAACCAAGACATAGAAATCGAAGAATGGTCACAAGCTTGCTGGCTGCACTCATTGTACTGGCTGGCGTAGTTTTATTATTAAAAGCCCTCGGCGATAACAAACAATTATTTAAAAACCCCAGTGCCGTTGTGAGTATGGATTACATACAGGGCGTGAACCCGATCAAAGTTGGAGGGCTCGTCGTTACAGGAACAATTGATAAACAAGACGGGTTAAATACTCTTTTCTCGATAGTAAATTTTGAAAATGCAGACCCAAATATCCCGAGCCTAAAAATTCATTATAAAGGCGTTTTACCTGATTTATTTCGAGAAGATCAAGGTGTGGTGATTACTGGGAAATTAAAACCAAATGGTGTCTTTGATGCTAGTGAAGTTTTGGCGAAACATGACGAAAATTATATGCCTAAAATGCCAGTTGCAGAAAATACCCAGTCATAATTGCTTTTCGATTATCATTATCGCGGCAGATATATTCGAGTGGCAGGTTGCTGTTGATGTGGGACAACGAGGCAACCTACCTGTTAAACCATAAGGTCTAACAATATTAGTATTGCCCATTTTTGCAATTTTGTTGAGTTTTATATTTACTATTTGCGCAATAAGTGTGGATAAAATATGAAATATCAATACTTTATGGTGATAAGTTATCTATTTACGGCAGATTAGATGCAATAAGCAATTTGGTTATAATAGAATCAAGCGTTTTAATTTCTTCATGCGTCAAAGCATTTAATAAAGTTGATTCGTGATTTTTTGCTAAGGGTAATATTTCTTCGTAAATCTTCCTCCCGTCTGATGTTAATTTGAGTGTTCGTTTTCGTTTGTCATCTGTTGCTAGGGAGGTTTTGATTAAATCTCGGTTCGCAAGAGCTCTAAGTGCACGAGAGACGGTCATTTTATCAAGGAGTGAATGGATGCAAATGTCCTTCGCGCTAACATTCGAGTGTGTATTGATTATGACCAAACATCGCCATTGATGCATGGTAAGACCAAACCTATTGCCATAGTCTTTCGCGATCAGATGGCTAACGGATTGCGACAAGATAGACAATTTGTAGGGTAGAAAATTTTTAAGATTAAAATCCAACATTTTATTTCACTTCTTGTTTGAGCACTTGCAAGTAGTAACATATGTTACTATACTGTGAATGAAGAATTAAACAAGGTACGGAGAAATTATGGCTGATTTATTTGAAAACCCTATGGGAACAGATGGCTTCGAATTTGTGGAATATGCTACCAATGAACCGCAAGACCTGATTGGTTTGTTTGAGAAAATGGGGTTTACCATTGTTGCCCATCACCGCTCTAAAAACATTATTCTTATGAAGCAAAATGATATCAACTTCATTATAAACTCCGAACCAGACAGCTTTGCACAAAATTTTGCCCGTGAGCATGGCCCGAGTGCTTGTGCAATGGCTTTTCGTGTGAAAGATGCTGGGTTTGCTTATAAAAAAGCAATTGAAAAGGGGGCAACGCCATGTCCAAGCGACGCGAACCCTATGGAGCTGAATATTCCTGCAATAGAAGGCATAGGCGGTAGCCGATTGTATTTTGTTGATCGTTACGGCGATAATAGTATTTATGATATCGACTTTAAATTTGTCGATAATTGGCAAGACCTAATGCAAAAAAATAGTACAGGGCTTACCTATCTTGATCATCTGACCCATAATGTATTTCGGGGTAAAATGGAAAGCTGGGCCAAGTTTTATGAGGATTATTTTAATTTTCGCGAAATTCGTTATTTTGACATCGAAGGCAAGTTAACAGGCCTAATTTCTAAAGCTATGACCAGCCCATGTGGGAAAATCCGTATTCCCCTGAATGAAAGCCGAGACGATAAAAGTCAAATCGAAGAATTCCTAAAAGATTATAACGGCGAAGGTATTCAGCATATTGCGCTAGGCACCAATGATATTTACGCCACAACAGATAGTTTTGCTAAAAACGGTGTCAAATTGCAGACAACCAACGAGAATTATTTTGACAATATTGATGAACGCCTGCCAGGCCACGGCGAGAATGTAGAGGAACTTAGAAAACGCTCTATCTTGATTGACGGCGCGCCAACAGAGGGACAGGGCATATTGCTACAAATTTTTACGGAAAATCAAATTGGGCCAATATTTTTCGAGTTGATACAACGCAAAGGCAATGAAGGTTTCGGCGAAGGTAATTTCCAAGCCTTGTTTGAGAGTTTAGAGCAAGATCAAATTCGTAGAGGGGTTTTGGAGGATGTCGATTAAGGTTGATTTAGCCACGATTGACCCTGACATTTAGATTGCAGAATCCTACCCGCCTGTTATAGAATTTTTTCACAAAGTGTTGGCAAAAGGATTCGATATGTCTGCTCGCAATAACTCAGACTTCTTCACCAAAGCGTTACGGTCGCAAGACGCTGCCTTAATGGCGTCTATTAACAAAGAGCTTAAACGTCAACAAGATCAGATTGAGTTGATTGCATCTGAAAATATGGTCTCCAAAGCGGTTACGGACGCGCAAGGCTCTGTACTTACGAATAAATACGCAGAAGGCTATCCTCGTAAACGTTATTACGGTGGTTGCGAGTATGTTGATATTGCCGAGCAATTGGCGATTGATAGAGCAAAAAAACTGTTTGATTGTAGCTTTGCCAATGTGCAGCCCCATTCTGGTTCCCAAGCCAATCAAAGTATTATGCTCGCCCTAATAAAACCGGGGGATACGATATTGGGAATGGACTTGGCCTCAGGCGGGCATCTCACCCACGGGGCGCGGCCAAATATGTCCGGCAAATGGTTCAATGCGGTCGCCTACGGCGTGCGCGAAAATGATTGTTTGATTGATTATGACGCCGTTGAGGCATTGGCCCTTGAGCATAAACCTAAGTTAATTATTGCTGGCGGATCAGCGTATTCCCGCGAAATTGACTTCGCCCGCTTTAGAGAAATCGCCGATAAAGTTGGTGCTTACTTGCATGTAGACATGGCTCATTTTGCTGGGCTCGTTGCTGGCGGTGTACATCCAAGCCCGCTTCCCCATGCCCATATCGTCACCACCACCACGCACAAAACCCTGCGCGGGCCCCGAGGTGGTTTGGTGTTGAGTAATGACGAAGCGATTGGCAAAAAAATCAATTCTGCTATTTTTCCTGGCCTGCAAGGTGGCCCGCTTATGCATGTGATTGCCGCCAA
>JAESQI010000261.1 GCA_016765255.1 Robiginitomaculum sp.
TATTGTTCTCTACAGCTTGTGCTTGTACTGCCTGATTCACTTGATACTTAATGTTTGCATCGTTAAACAATGCTTCATCATGATCAAAGTCTTCTAGCTTTGGTGCTGCGCCTGCCTCCTTTGGCTTCGCTTGCATGTCGTCTAGTTGACGCTGTAAATCATCAGCGGGTCGCTTCTCGTTGTACTTGTCTGCCGTAACTTTATTAATTCGCTTCTGAAAGCCGTCTTCTTTTGGGGCTTCATCCGCCACGGTTGCTGATTCCGTTTTTTCTTCTTCAACACCTTTCTGTTCTTGGTTTTGATCTTGGCCTAGATCAATATCATTACTTAGTTCAGTATCTTCAGATAGTGCAGCTTCACTCATGTTCACACCTTTACGGTTAATTTAGGCCGCCAATATCGCTTGGCGTATGCGTTGAAACTATTATATGTCATTTACTGATAGTTTAAAACTATGCTCAATTTACAATGTCTTGGCCAACTGACGCACTCGGCTGCTCTACCGTTAAACGTCTAGCGCCTTCAGACTCTTGAGCTATCTCTTGCGTAACGGCGTCACTCACTATGCTTGCCGACTGTTCGCGGTTTGGCCCCTCATCAATTTGCTGCTGAGCCTCTTCAACGATATCCTGCTGTTTTGTCCGTATATTGTGATCAGCTTGTGTAAACGGAATTCCGGTCTCCATCTGTATTTTGAACGCGTTATTTAAATCCTGAAGCGCTTTAATGGTTGAATTCTGAGTGTCAACAGTTACCTGCAACGTCTTAGCGTCTTGGTTTTCAATATCACTAATTAGCTTCTCTGTCTGTATCTGAATGTTCTCAGTGATAGCTTGCTGCTGAAGATCTGGCTGTTGCTGCTGATCTAAGCCTAATTCTTTAATTTCATCTTCGGTAGGTGTTACTCCTGGCGTGCCGTTAGCAATCATAAGTGCTCTAACACGTTTCGTTAGCTCTTTAGATTCTAGAATAGGCAAATCTTTAGCTACTAGATCAAGCGCTAACCCTTCAAACGTTGGACTAGTTCCAATCAATTCAATTATCTGTTGTGCTGACTCTTGACGCTGTGTTGCAAACGCTGGCCCTGTTTCGGTTACTGAGTCATATTTACCTAATGACAAATCATTAACCAATACTTCCTCCCCTGTCTGCTTATCTCGTACGGTCTCATTAATCTGTACGTCTTCCGTTTCTCCGTCCATAGAAACAATGCGCTCTTGTCTGGCTGTATCATAGATTCTTGGCAGTAAATCCAGAAGTATTTCAGCAGTGTAATCGATTGACTTAGATTTATTGTCTTCAAAGATATACATCCCACGATCACCTAAACGCTCTTGAGCTTGTATAGCTTTTCCGCTCTTCAATTCAGGGTTAGCACCCAATGAAGGAGGCTGCATTCCTGTTACATGATATAAATCCATTGAAGCTTGTTGTATTTGAGCAAGTAAAGCGCCGTTAACCGCTGGAGCGCCTGACCTAGATGGTGGGCCAGGGTTTAATGGGTCAGGGTTAAATGGCATGAATGGACTGTTTTGAGTATTGAAGTTCTCATACTTATCCTTGTGCCCTTTCACCTGTGCTGGCGTGTACCAATAAGGGTCTTTAGGTGTTAGCGCTGTAGTCTCAATAGCTGTGGACGTACCATAGTTGTATATTCTTGCTGGGTCTTTGGCGAACCTTACAAGCCCTCTAATATATGTTTTGTTTTCAATATAAGTCTGTCGCCCAAACATAGGTATCAACGGGATAAACTTACCCGCCCACGCTTTCGGGCCTTCTAAGATACCGCCGCCGTCCATGATATACATCTCAACTTTATGAGACTTTGCCTTTCTGCGCTTAACTTCTTTTATGCCTTCACCGGCTAGTTCATCTAATATCTTTCCGTCTTCAGTCGCATCAATTACACGGCCGTCTGACAATAATACAATCTCTTTATCTACTTCAGTCTTAACCCAGTATTCCGCTATTGTCACAGTGTCGTCTTTTGACCAATTATCGCAACCTTCGCCATTCCTTCGTAATAACTCAACATCTTTAGGCCATTCAGATATAGGCTTGTCAGGGTATTTCTCTTCCCGCTCCTCTCTTGGCATATCAAGCGTAACAAAAGCCCACTTTGCATCACGTTTATCGTACTCTGTTGCGCCGGTATCAAACCAGAGCGATGTTGTAGCACCAAGAATAGGTTTAATTCTTACATCTTGCTCAAATACATCGTCATCAGAGAATTCTGTTATAACTCTCCATCCTCCAAAGCCGCCGTTAACAACTTCGTCAAATGCGTTATCATAGGCATTTGTTGCTTTGCTCTGCGTTTCAATGTTACGAATTAACCCCTCCATGACTTTGGCAACATCTTCTGTCGCTCCACCCCTAACCGGCCTAATTTTAATAGCTGTTCTATTCTGTCTTAGATCGCCTATCAACTGATCTACTGCGCCCGCTACTCTGTTTATCGTGTAACGAGGTCGGCCTCTACGCTTTTCAATTGCGCTATCATCCCACTGACCATCCTCAGTCTGAGCAAAACGAAGATCTTCAATAGCCAAACTTCTTTGGCTCCGTTCTTTATCTTCCACTCGCTGGAATCGCTTTAGCGCTGTTTGGTGTATCTCAGTATTATCAGCTTTCTTGTCAGTAGCCATCTATTAAAACTCCGTAGCAAAATCTAAATCTTCAAATGCTTCATTGACCGGCTCTGTAAATGTCAAACCGCCAGCGTCACCGTAATCCGGGCTAAACCCATATTCTTTCTTTATCCGATCTTTAGACCATAATACACGACGGTCGTTTGAATCTCTATTATACGGGCTTGCGCACAAATCCGCTTGCATCTCGTCATCATCAGGTATTTGAACAGGTAAGTTTTCATCAACTAACCAATCCGCCATTTCACCCCATATTTCATTGCGCTTGTTTTTGTACTTAATAGGGTCTAGTGGAGTTGATCCAAAGTGAACGGCCTTAACTCTTTTTTCATAACCTAGTTCATGTAACCTATCTACAATATCCGCACCTGCACCATAATCCACAAACATCATGTCTGGGACTTTACCGGCAACGGGGCAAACGGTATCGAGTATTCGCTTGCAATTAGCCACGTTCTTTCCTAGCTTGTCGCACTGGTCACCAATGTAAGACTCCATACCGTACATCTTGCGGCCTTGCCTTCTAACTATGGCAAACCTATCGCCACCTCTTGAGGGATCAACACCAACAACTAAAGGGCCGTTACCGTTTACCTTTTCTTTTCGTGCTCGCATACAATGATCAGCGTTTATTAACCCGTCACCACCTGACACTTGAAAAGCTTCTGCTGCATTCATTGGGTATTCTTGCTTGAATGCTTTTGTGCCGTCTATGCCATCAGTGGTTAATTCAGCAACTTTCATTCGTCGCCAGTATGATTGCTCGTCGGTTAGGTCGTAATGTTCTTTTAGCTTTTGTTCTTCTGGTGTTAGGGTGAAATCTTCAGGTAGCTTTTTTCTGTATTCTGCTTGCCAGTACCAGGGTACAAATATGGCTATGAATTCGCTAATACCTTTTTCTGCTAGCTTCCATTGTTCGTGAAAGTAATTACCAACACCATTGGCCGTTGACTCTAATATAACCTCTGTTCCGTCGCCATCTGGCACAGCTTGCATAACGCCTTTCGTGTGGTCGCCTGCATTCATCCAGAAAGCAACCTCTGAACCATGAAAGAACTGTAGCGTTTGACCTCTACCTACTGCCTTGTTTCCCGCCGTTCCTATCTTATAGCCAGAATCTAAGTTATCAAAATATAGCTCTTTGGCGTTTGATGCTCCTAGACTTGGTTTAACGTGTGAAGGTAGGTTTGTGTAATAGCGTTCTGACATCTCAAATAGAGCGTTGGTTGATTCGCCATCGTGAGTAAGTATAAAAGCTCTTACACCTTTGTTATGCGTAGTCTTCCAAGTAAAGCGGCCCTCAACATAAGTTGATGCGCCTTGCTGCCTACCCTTTAAGATAATAGCTCTTACTTTGCCAGTGGTTTTTAATTGGTTTTCTATCTGCTTGTGTATGTACTTCTGAGCAGAGTTTAATACTAGAGATTGCCGCCCCTTATCTTTCGTTCTTATTTTTAAACAGTTGCGAGCGTAGAATTCAAAGTCATCTTTGAGCTGCTGCCTGTTTTCCAAAGCGTTCACTTTAATGAGTCCAGCCACTCCTCATGAGATAGCTCGACATTAACATTATGCACCTTGTTAGAATCGAAGCCGCCTGTGTAATCTGACAAAGCTTTCCAAGCGCTTATACGGGCTGTTGGACTTGAATCCTCTTCAATGCTACCCGCTTCTTTCATAAGTCCCTTAACTACGTCCTCTGTGGTTACTAGTGCCTTTTCTGCTGCTTTAGCCGTGAACTCTTGTATGAATTCTTGTATATAGGGTTTTCCTAGGTTTTCACACCCTTGCTGTGAAGCGTTGTCCTGGCTATATCCTGCACTTAAAGCCGCCTGTGTTGCATTGAACCCGTTAGACACGTAGTACTCACAAAACGATTTCTGCTTTGTTGTTAAAACGGTCGCCATATATTCACCTATTGTTAGTTAGTAGATGACCGTAACGCTTCACAACGTGCTTAGCCTGATAGTTTACCCATACTATCGGGAGATGATCACCTCCTATAAGAAAGCTTTCGTCTAACCTTGTCGGGGCTGTTACGGTAGTACTCTAA
>JAESQI010000262.1 GCA_016765255.1 Robiginitomaculum sp.
AATCAAACTTCCCTTCCTCCAACTTAGAGATATTTATGGCCTTGAAAGATTTAACTATGCCCGCCATTGAGCCTGTAGACCTCACCTATGCAAAGACATTTTTACGCATAGACGGCACAGCTGAAGGCGAGCTGGTATCGGATTTAATTTCTACGGCTAGGGTGCAGGTAGAGAATATTTTGGGGCGAACTTTGATCAGGCGGACACTGCTCTATAGCGGCCCAGTGCCAAATGGGCATTGCCTTGTCCTCCCTAGACCGCCACTGCTTGCAGTTTTGCGCTTAAGTGTCATTGGCCCAGATGACCTTGCAATTGATATTCCAACCCAAGACTACACAGTCAACACACGGCGTGATCCTGGTGAAATAAATCTAAAACCAGAGAAATGCTGGCGTGATTATATGGTCGATTGCCAAAGCTTGGAAATTGAATTTACGGCAGGGTATGGAGACCTGGCGTCCGACATCCCTTTGCCGATTAAGCAGGCCATTTTACTGCTCCTAGCCCAACATTATGAATACCGAGACGGGGCAGAAAATCCAGGCGTGCCGATGATGGTTGACGCTCTGCTTATGCCTTATCGTTGGGTGCGGCTATGATCGGGAAATTACGAACACGTATAGGGATTTATAGTCCCCAAAATAGTTCAGATGATCTGGGCGGCGTGCAAACAATATGGGTTTTATATGGGCAGGCTTGGGCTCATATTGCACCAAAAACAACCCATGAGAGAACCGAAAATGGGCGGGCGGCGATTACCAAAACCTATATGGTGATTATCAGGTGGCAAGCAGGGTTTCCTGAGCGGGTACGGCTGTTGTGGGGCGATACACATTTACGCGTCTTGTCGGCGTCAGACCCTGATATGCGCAGGGAACGCTTGCATCTCATTTGTGAAGAGGAAGAGCAATGAGCGATTCCAATCAAGCAATAGAATTAGCAAAGTCTATTCATACGGCGCTGAACACCAATATATTTGTACAAAATATTTTAGGGGATCCGCCGCGTCTTTATGACCATGTACCCGCCGATCCGATTTATCCTTATCTTACGTATGGCCCCATGCGCAGTGAAGACGTGGGCGGGGACATGAGTCCAATGACTACCCATACATTAACTCTGCATATTTGGTCGCGGTATTCGGGACGAGCTGAAATTTTAAATGGCTTAGCGATCATAACAGATGTGTTCGAGACGGGTAGCTTACAATTAGATACGGCTGAGTTGATTAGTGCTCACGTTGTTTTTAACGATAATTTTCGCGCACCAGACGGGCGCACCTTGCACGGCCTCATAAGGCTGCAAGTCACCACACAACCATTGACGGAGTAAAAAATGGCAGCACAAAGCGGGCGAGATATGCTCATAAAACGAAAAGACGCACAAGGAAACTTTATCACGGTCGCTGGACTACGAACAAAAACCCTAAAGTTCAATGCAAAAATAATTGATATTACCCATAGTGAAAGCGAAGATGCGTGGCGGGAACTGTTGCCAGGCGGCGGGGTGAAATTTGTTGAAATATCTGGGGAAGGTATTTTTAACAATAGTGCATCTGACGCACTGATAAGAACAAGTTTCTTTGATCAAACTAGTGATATTTACCAACTGATATTACCCAGCTTTGGAACCATAGAAGGCGATTTTCTCGTCAGTTCCTTAAATTATGCAGGCGCGTATAACGGCGAGGCCAGTTACGAAATTGTCTTGGTATCTGCTGGTAAAGCTGTGTTTTCCGTACTGTAAAATGGTTGGTTTTCGTAAAGGCGATATTCCGATTGTGATTGCAGGAAACCCCTACGCCCTACGCTTGTCGATGGGAGCATTGGCGGAGATAGATCATAGATTGGTCGTGAGTGGCCCATTGGAATTGGCAGAGAAATTGAAAAATTTGTCCGCCAATGCGTTGAGCGCCGACACCGCGTTCGTCTTGTTGGAATGTTTGTAAGGCCCGCCTTATCCTCCCCCATTGCGGCAGGTTTGGCAGACATTCCAACAATCGCAAGACAGGCTGAGCCACAAGATTTTTTGGGACAGATTGCTTTGTTATTTGAAACTAATTTTAAGGTGGTCGCGCATGGATAAATGGCCTTTTGATCTTTGGCTCAATTTTGCCATAAGGCGATTGAATTTAACGCCGTCTGAATTTTGGAGCCTCTCCATATGTGACTGGATGGTGTTGTCCGCTCCCATAAAAAGCAAGGCAATAAACCAAGAAGATTTGCAAAAATTGATGCAAAAATTTCCGGATAGGAAGCAAGATGAATGATTTAGAAAAATCGGCACAAGCCCTTAATGATTTTGCCCAAGGCCCAGCAAAAGATGCAGCCAATGCGGCAGCTGAATATTTTGAGCGAGCAGGGAAACGTATGGCCAGTGCCCTAGAGGGGGCAGCGCTTTCGGGTGAATTAAGCATCCGCGATATGGCGGCCTCAATCGCCCGCGACCTTGCCAGTCTTGCTATTCAAGACTTGCTCATTAGTCCTTTGGAGGCTGCGCTTCGCGGCGGCAATAGCGCAGGGGGAAGCGCAGGAATATCACAATTAAACCCGGTTAATATCGTCATGAATTTAAGCGGAATTAGTGACGCGTCCGGCTTTCAAAAAAGTCAGGGACAAATTTCAGCGTCTCTCGCGCGTGCCGTCGCGCAGGGACAAAAGTTTACTTAAATCTCATAGCTAAATAGAAAGTTTTTATGCCTGCATTTCATAATGTTAGTTTCCCACTACCTCTTGCCTTTGGTGCAAGTGGGGGGCCACAACGACAAACAGAAATTGTTACTTTGGCCAGTGGTCACGAACAAAGAAATACATCACAATTTTCGTCTCGGCGGAGATATGACGCGGGCATTGGTGTGAAAAGTCTGGCGGATGTGCAATTATTGATCGCATTTTTTGAGGCCCGTCGCGGTCAATATCACGGCTTTAGATTTCGTGATCCCATAGACTATTCCTCGGCACTCGGTAAAGACCCTGTATCTAATGTTGACCAAGTTCTGGGTGTTGGTGATGGGGTGCAAAGCGATTGGCAATTGCGTAAAGTTTACGGCGATATGGAGGGCAGTTGGCACAGAGTGATTTCGAAACCCATTATTGGCAGTGTGGTAATTGCTCTGGACGGTGTTGAGACAAATACTGCGCAAATTGACCACGGTACTGGCATTGTTTCACTTTCAACCCCTCCCGCCAACGGCGTTATCATTACGGCTGGATTTGAATTTGATGTGCCCGTTCGGTTTGACGCAGACAGCTTAAATACATCATTGGAAAGTTTTGGCGCGGGCGGGGTTGTGCATATACCTTTAGTGGAAATACGTATTCATGCATAAGTTCTCGCAAAATTTTCAAACCCATATTGAGCAAGACTGTACAACATTATGTTGGGCGTGGCGACTTGTACGCAATGATGGACAGGTTTTAGGCTTTACGGATCACGACCGTGACATTGAAATCGAGGGCCAGTTTTATCAAGCCGAGGCGGGGTTTTCGCCGAGCGATATTGAACAACGTTTGGGGTTTTCTCTGGACAATAGTGCGGTGCTCGGCGCTCTCAGTTCTGCACATATTACAAAGGCAGACATTGACGCTGGAGTTTATGGCGGCGCTTTGATTGAAATGTACCGGGTCAATTGGAATGACCCAAATATATTTGCCCATATTTGGAGTGGTTATCTGGGCGACATTACCCAAAGGGACGGCCAATTGAGGCTGAATGTATTGGTCTTGGTGCGGCGCTTGACCGGTCGACAGGGCGCGTATTTTCTCGCCATTGCGCGGCGAGTTTCGGCGACGCACATTGTGGTGTTGATATATCCAATTATCCAAATGGAACGATTTGCCCCCACACGTTTTCAGCCTGTGAGGGCCAATTTAATAACGCAGAAAACTTTCGCGGCTTCCCCTATTTGATCGGAGATGACGCCAGTTACGCCGCCCCGCAAGAGGGGGACATAAAAGATGGCAGTTCACGGTATAAAATATGAACAGGCCAGTGACAAGGTTAGCGGTTTGCCAAGAGGCATTGGAATGGATTGGTACGCCCTATCGCCACCAAGCCAGTACCAAAGCGGCTGGGTGTGATTGCCTCGGATTGGTGCGCGGAATATGGCGCAAATTTTACGGCGATGAGCCATTGAATATGCCGCCTTACACGCCCAATTGGGCAGAAAAAGGCGGCGCTGAAATCCTTAAAAATACGGCGGATCAATATTTGTGCCCTGTAAGCCTTGCAAAGTCAAAACCAGCAGATGTCTTGCTCTTTCGCATGCAAGCAGGGGTTCCCGCCAAGCATATGGCGATTTTACTAAAAGATGATTTGATCATTCATGCCTATTGGGGACGGGCTGTGACTAAATCTTACCTCGCTCCATTTTGGCAAAAGCGCCGTGCCTATGCCTATTCATTTCCTCAAATCAGTGGTGAAAATTATGTCTAATCTCATCTTAGCAGGGGCTAAATCCTTTGGGCAAGCTTTGATCCGAACGGGTGGCCGTATTGCTATTTCCTATGCCAATCAAGCCATTACCAATGCATTTAACAACCGCGTTTCCGAAGGCCCGCGCCTTGAAACTTTGCATATACAATCCTCCCGCGACGGCGCGCCAATGGCGCGTGTATTTGGCCGCGCCCGCATTGCTGGACAAGTGACTTGGGCTGCGCGAGTACGTGAACACGTTACCGAAGAAAGTCAGGGCGGTAAGGGCGGTGGGCCGAGCATACGCAAATATAAATATACGCTCAGTTTCGCTATTGGTCTCTGTGAAGGCGAAATCCTCGGCGTTGATAAAATATGGGCCAATGGGCTGGCATTGCAAATTAGTGGCTTAAATACGCGACTTTATCTCGGGACTCAGAGCCAAACTCCAGATCCCTTAATTGCTGAAATTGAAGGCGAAAATGTACCTGCATTTAAAGGGACAGCTTACATGGTGTTTGAAGACATGCCGATTGATCAGTTTGGCGCACGTCTGCCGCAGCTAAATTTTGAAATCATACGTATGCCCAAGCGCGTTGATAATCAACCAAGGCTTGAGGATTTAATTACAGGGATAGATCTTATTCCGGGTTCAGGTGAATTTTCCTACGCAACAACCATTACCGAAGAACGGCTTGGGCCTGGAACAAGCCGCCCTATTAACATGAATAATCTGTCGGGAATTGCCGATATGGAGGCCGCCCTTGATCAATTAGAAACACAACTACCAAATTGCCGATCTGTCAGTTTAGTGGTGAGTTGGTTTGGGACTGATTTGCGGGCTGAACACTGTGAAATATTTCCAGGTGTTGAGAGCAGAGACCGCATACTTAGCCCCGATATATGGCAAGTGAGTGGAGAAAATAGGGCCAGCGCATATTTAATTTCTACCCAAGATCAACGACCTGTTTACGGGGGGACGCCGTCGGATGCGTCTATTGTTGAAGCCGTACAAACTTTGAAATCTCGTGGATATAAAGTCAGCCTCTACCCATTTATTCTGATGGATATTTCCGAGGGCAATACAATTCCAAACCCTTACGGCGGCACGTCTCAACCTGCGTTTCCGTGGCGCGGGCGGATTACCTGTAATCCAGCACCAGGCCAGTCAGGCACGGTTGATAAGACTGCGACCGCCAGTACACAAGTGAGCACATTTTTTGGCACAGCCCAAATTTCGGACTTCACTGTCACGGGGACACAAATTTCCTATACGGGGCCAGTTGATAAATCTTACCGCCGAATGATTTTACATTATGCTCATTTAATGAAATCCATTG
>JAESQI010000263.1 GCA_016765255.1 Robiginitomaculum sp.
CTGGGGCGGGGCCGTTCTTTATTGGGGCGGGGGCGTATCGCCACCATGTTCCTGCCACTGTTGACCACCTTATTCAACGTTCGGAATTTCTAACGGCCTATACCCCGTACCAACCCGAAATTTCTCAAGGGACATTACAGGTTTTATTCGAGTTCCAAACCCAAGTGGCAATGCTCACGGGTATGGATGTGGCCAATGCGTCCATGTATGACGGCTCGACCGCGTGCGGCGAAGCTGTGCTCATGGCGGCCCGCGTCAAGCAGAGAAAGAAAGTTTATATAGCCAGCGGTGTGCACCCTCATTACAGCGCGGTTTGTAAAAATGTATGTAAATATCAACAGATTGACCTGCGGATTGATCCGTGCGCACCTAACAAAGACGGCGACGTTTTAACGGGTTTGGGCAAAGATATAGCCGCTATTGTCGTGCAGTCGCCAAATGTATTTGGCGAAACCATTGACCTTACTCCTTACGCAGAGGCCGCCCATGCAGTTGGGGCGCTCCTGATTGCGGTGTTCACTGAACCTGTTGCACTTGGCGCCATTAAAAGCCCAGGCGAGATGGGGGCTGATATTGTGGTCGGCGAAGGGCAATCCATTGGCGTGGGCCTTAATTACGGTGGGCCATATGTGGGGTTATTTGCATGCCGCCAAAAATTGGTGCGACAAATGCCGGGCCGCGTGTGCGTCGAAACTGTCGATGCCAATGGGCAGCGCGGGTATGTGTTGACCCTGTCCACTCGCGAACAACATATCAGGCGCGAAAAAGCGACCTCTAATATTTGCACAAATTCTGGCCTGTGTACGGTGGCGTTCTCTATTCATATGAGCTTGCTCGGCGAGGCGGGTTTGCGAACTCTTGCCACGCTCAACCACGAAAAAGCCTGTGAGCTCGCGGATGCTTTATCGGCAATCGACGGGGTGGAACTCATAACCGAGAACTTCTTTAACGAATTTACATTGCGCTTAAATAAACCCGCGAAAGGTGTCGTGGAAGCTATGTTGGAAAAAGATGTACTGGGCGGACTACACGCTTCCCGCCTCATGAAAGGCCAAGATGATCTCTTGATTGTCTGTGCCACTGAAACCAATACGGACGCTGATATTATGGCCTTTGTGGGCGCTCTGACGGAGGCTTTATCATGAGCATGAACACGCAAGGTCGAGTGACCTCACCAGAAGCTAGCACGTTTATCAATGTGGAAACTGTGTCGGGGAATAAAGGTCTGGCTCAACGAGAACTCCTGATTTTTGAAGTGGGAACACCGCGTCGCTCAGGTGTTGATTTTCCAGATATTAAAGGCACAAAAACCCGTCTTGGCGGTATGGAGCGGGAAAGCGAAATCGGTTTGCCCGGTCTATCTGAACCCGAAGTGATGCGTCATTATGTCAGGTTGTCCCAGAAAAACTTCGCCATTGATCTTGGTGTTTATCCGCTTGGCTCATGCACCATGAAGCATAATCCACGCCTAAATGAGAAAATGGCGCGACTACCCGGTTTTGCTGATATTCATCCCTTGCAACCTCAATCCACAGTACAAGGCGCGCTCGAATTGATCGATGAATTGGCTGATTGGATTTGCAAATTAACGGGCATGCCTGCCGTTGCCATGTCGCCCAAAGCGGGCGCACACGGGGAAATGTGCGGCATGATGGCCATTCGCGCTGCACTCGACGCCAAAGGTGCCGATCAGAAACGCCGCGTGCTTGTGCCCGAATCCGCCCACGGAACCAACCCAGCGACTGCGGTGCAGTGCGGGTTTAGCATTGATTCAATTCCTGCCACCGATGATGGTCGTGTGGATATGGACGCGCTCAAAGCCAAACTCAGCGACGACGTTGCGGGCATTATGCTGACCAATCCTAATACGTGCGGATTGTTCGAGCGCGACATTATTGAAATCGCAAAACTGATCCATGGGGTTGGCGGTTATTTTTATTGTGACGGGGCCAATTTTAACGCCCTTGTTGGGCGGGTGCGACCCGGTGATCTTGGCATTGACGCTATGCATTTGAATTTGCACAAGACGTTTTCAACCCCTCACGGCGGCGGTGGCCCGGGTTCTGGGCCAACTGTACTCTCAGATGCACTCGCGCCATTTGCCCCTGTTCCCTATGTGGTCAAAAAAGGTGGCACATATAGCCTCGTTGAAAACACTGACGGCAGTGAAAGCTTTGGCCGCATGACCGCCTTTCACGGGCAAATGGGCATGTTCACGCGCGCTCTTTCTTATATGCTGAGCCACGGCAGTGACGGCCTTAAACAGGCGACAGAAGACGCGGTACTGAACGCCAATTATGTACAAGCAAGTCTTAGTGATGTGATGTCACCTGCTTACGGCGGTGTGTGTATGCATGAAGCTTTATTTGACGATAGTTTTCTGGCTGGCACTGGCGTGGATACCCTCGATTTTGCTAAGGCTATGATTGACGAAGGCTATCACCCCATGACCATGTATTTTCCATTGGTTGTTCACGGGGCAATGCTCATCGAACCTACCGAGTCCGAGAGCAAGGCAGAACTTGACCGCTTTATTGCTGTCATGCGCTCACTGGCTCTAAAAGCCAAAGCAGGCGAAACCGAAATGTTCAAACAAGCCCCCGTTCACGCTCCGCTGCGCAGACTTGACGAAACGCGGGCAGCGCGGAAACCTGTGTTGAGGTGGCGTGCGGAAACTGAATAAAAAATACCGTCCCCATACAGCCAGTCCCCGCACTTGATGCGGGGTCTACGGGATGGTTAGGCAACACTGTGCTTCAAACAGTGTATGGGCAACGGGTCGAGTACGGGGACTAAGTGGTTTTGGTGTAATTATTTATGCGTGATACAAACTCAACTACTACCCGCTCTTTCCAGCGAAGGCTGGAATCCCTTGGTAAGTTACGAACCAAGTCTTGATGGGATCCCGCTTTTCAGCGGTATGAGCGGGGGGGTGATACCTAGATTGTTGGGAAAATCTACCTAATTCAAAACTTACCCATTTGGGTGATGCCGTCTTTAATGAGGGCGTTGTGGTCGGCGGCTTTGAATTGGTCGCGGATGAGTTGCTCGGCGGCTTTGGTGGCGAGGTCTACGGCGCGGGCTTTGACCTCTGCAACGGCTTGAATTTCGGCATTGGCGATTTTGGCTTCGGCCAGTTCAGCGCGGCGGGTGAGGCGTTCTTTAAGATCGGTGCGGGCTTGTTTTGCCATGCTCTCTGCGTCTTTTCGAGCTTGCTCTACAATGGATTTGGCCTGTTCTTCGGCTTCAACTTGTTTGCGTTGGTAGCTGGCAAGTAAGACTTGTGCTTCTTCGCGCAAGGTACGGGCGTCATCGAGTTGTTTGCGGATGGCATCGGCGCGGTCATCCAAGGCTTTGGCCATGATCTTGTGAATGCCTTTGTAAATGGCAGCGCCTATAACAAGGACGAGGGCTAGAAAAACCCAGATGGTTGGGTGGGCGAAACTAAAATCAAAATGCATGGCGTCCTCTTAAGTGCGGGCTTTAACGGCTTTATTGGCTGCAGCTAATGTGACTTTGCCAGAAAATAATTTTTCCACCAATGACTTGGCTGTATCCGCGGCAATAGCGTCTACATTGGCCATAGCTTTTTCGCGGGTTTTGCGAATTTTTAGCTCCGCATTTTCCATCTGTTTGGTGAAATCTAGTTCAGAGGCCTCAAGTTCGGCTTCAATCTCTTCGCTGACACTGGCCCGCGTCGTTTCGGCCACGTTATGTGCTTTGGCACGAGCGTCCTTTAAGGACTGTTCGTAGGAAGCTTCGGCGGCCTCTGCTTCTCTTTGCATACGGGCCGCGCTGTCGAGATCATCGGCAATGCGGTGGGAACGGTCTTCTAATATACCGCCAAGGCGGGGGAGTAATACTTTGGCGAGCACAAAAAGGAGCGCGCCAAAGATGAGAAATAACCAGAAAAGTTGCGATGCATAGGTGGCCGTATTGAGGGGGGGGAAAATCCCGCTCCCATGTTCGGCTACATGCTCGCCGTGCTCGGTGACAGCTTCACTAGCGGCAGCAGAACTTGCCATAAAGACGGTAAACATATTCATCGCACTTTTCCTTATGCGTTAATTTTCAGGTTTATACCGCGTAGATCAACAAGAAAGCGATCAAAAGCGAGAAAATGCCAAGGGCTTCTGTCACGGCAAAGCCGAAAATCAAGTTGCCAAATTGGCCTTTAGCGGCTGATGGGTTGCGGATGGCGGCGGATAGATAATTGCCGAAAATGTGGCCAAGGCCAATGCCCGCGCCGATCATGCCTGAACAGGCAAGGCCTGCACCGATTAGTTTTGCTGCTTCTGGTTCCATGATAATTCTCCTATTGGGTTGGTTGTTAGCAGTTAAAGTTAGTGTTGTAATTCGTGTTTATTTAATGACATTTTTAATGTCCGGGGTGAAGTGCATCATTGATATATACACTGGTGAGAATGGCAAACACATAGGCTTGCAAGAAGGCTACGAGTATTTCGAGCGGCATGAGCGCGACAGTCATAATAAACGGCGCAATGGCGGCGATCTTGAAAGGGCCGCTGAGAGCGACGAAAAGCATAATAATAAAACCTGCAAAAAGCTTTAGCATGATATGGCCCGCCAGCATATTGGCCCAAAGCCGAATGCCGTGTGAAAACGGGCGTGATAAGAAGGAGATCACTTCAAGAAGGACAACCAATGGCAGGATA
>JAESQI010000264.1 GCA_016765255.1 Robiginitomaculum sp.
AAGTGTTTTCTCAAAAGAGCGTTGGGGATCAGATAGGAATGAGGCTACGCGGGCTAAGGTCTTTTCTTCTTCCGCGTAGAGAATATGAAGGATTGTGCCAACCAATAAAGAGTGAGAGGTTTTCTCCCAATGGTTACGGCGTTCTAATACACCATCTGGGTCAACCAATATGTCGGCAATGTTTTGTACGTCGCGGACTTCGCACTCGCCTTTGCGCACTTCCAGCAAAGGATTGTATTTAGCACTGGCCGCATTGGTAGGATCAAACAATAGGCAGTGGGAGAAAGTCGAGCGCCATCCTGCCGTAAGCTGCCAGTTCTCACCTTTAATATCGTGAATGACTGCGCTGCCTGTCCACGAGAGCAGTGTAGGAATAACAAGCCCAACACCCTTGCCCGAACGTGTCGGCGCAATTGCCATTACATGCTCTGGCCCGTTATGGCGCAAATAGTGATCGTGGGCTTGACCAAGGAATACACCGTCTTCTGCAAACAGGCCCGCTTGCTTCATCATGGACTTGTTTGCCCATTGTGATGAACCAAAGGTAGTTAGCTTTTTGGCTTGTCGTCCGCGCCACACCGAACCAGCAACCGCAAACAATGTTCCAATGAAACCACCGCCCGCAGCGATTTGCCCGCCTTTAGAAAACACGCTCGGCGCATAGGCATCAAAGGAATACCACCATTCAAACAATCTCCAAGGAAAGTAGATTTTATAATCTGAAACCGTGAACCAAGGCGCGCCCAGATAAGCATCATAGTCAAACTGCAAAGCCACCCATTGGGTCGCATACCATGTGGTCAAAATAATGGTCGTAAAGACCAAAACAATTTGTCCGATAAGTATTGATTGCGGTGACATAAACCAAGTCCATTTCTAAGTTGGACTTTAGGCTGAGCAAAATTACGGCAACGGTCTAGTGTGTTTACAGGGTAAAAGTTTCAAGGTTGGGTGATGTGGAGTGACGTTGGGGGAAGGGCAAAAATTTATGCCTCAGCTTTTATCAACATTACAACTCCCGACAGTAAATTTATATGTCCAATAAACAGTATTTTGTTAGCTTATCACCTTAATTGTTAAGCGCTACTTTATCTTTAAGACATACTTGCCGTTCTCTTTAGTGCAAACTAAAAATTGTTTGTTATTGTCATTTATGTTTTTATCCATAAGTGCATCATAAAATAGGGCGGATTTTTTTTGGGTCAAATATAAGTTAAAATCATGGCTCTTTAAATCCTCTGGTGGGTTTCTACGCATATCAATAGGGTGAACGGTTCCTTGTTCTGCATGTTGTTGGTTATTTCCCCTAGAGAATTCTTTTAACAGACACTGTAATTCACCATCGGCTCCTAGTCCTGATGCACCTCCAAGCGATGATTTAGTTGAAAGGAGCCCAAATTTTGTAAGGCCATTTTCTTTAGGGTTAAAACCAAGCAGTAACGTAACATTCGAATTCAGTATTCCTAATGGGTCTTTTAGATTCATACGTTTTAACTCACTGTTTCGGCATGTTTCAGGGTCATCACCACACCTTTTCGGATAGATTTCATCTGTAAATGTATTCGATGGCGTTGCAGCCGCCAGCAGGCCAATACGAAAATCTTTAAATTGTGGAACTCCATATTTTTGATACGTTTCTAAACCTCTCAATTTTATATCATGAATACTTTTCGCATCATCTTTAAAGTTAAAATACCTTAGAGATCTATATGTTAGTCTAGCTATATTTTCTTTTTGCATCAAAGGCAGAGCACTACTTGGGTCGCCAATAATCGCGCCAATAACAAATGCCCCTGAGCTATGAGTGAGCACCCGAATAGCTGGTTCAATGCCGTCATCGGCATACTTGCTCTCCAACTCGTTCATAAGAAACCGTAAATTATATCCTACTAGTGGGCCTGATGCTTGTGCTTGCCCCCATGCCCTCACTATCCCGAGACCAGAAGATTGGAATCCATCCCAATATATATTTACAAATAATGGGCTTATGGAAGGTTCGTATGCTGCAGTGCTTAAACTATCTCTCGCAATTGCATAACTCGTTCGCGCATCAATAGTATCGAAACGAAACCCGTGAATGAGAAAAACGATTGGACGGTTTTTTCCATCTTTGTTAGCTCGATCATATATAATATTTGCTTTTTGCTTCCAGAGTTTTTCTTGGGTGTTTCTCCATGCCGAATCGTCATCTATCTTTTGACACGAACGATATACATCGGTTCCAGCCGTTGATTGCAGTGAGTCGCAAAGTTTGCCCTTTAGATGAGCACGAACAGATATGGAATGTTTTTTCTTTGGTTTAAGCTGTGAGTTCACACCAGTAGTTGGATATATATCTCCTATGAAATCCTGATAAATATTTACTTGGTTGGGAGCTTCTGGCCTCCTGACATCATCATAAAAATATGCGCTAGTTACGCAACCACTTAGCAAAATTGACATTATACAAATGCTGAATAACTTAAATTTCATTGACTTGCCCCTTATGGAATTTCTCCGTATAGTTGAGCCAAGTAAACAAAGATGTCAAGAACCTGAATAAGGCCAGCTTTGTTGGATTTCTAAATGGTGAGTAATTTGAAAAAATATAAATTAGATGTAGTAGCTGTGATTATTGCCCTTTGCGCTGTTTTGCTCTCAGTTTGGCAAGGCATGGCGACTAGGCAACACAATAAACTTTCAGCAATGCCACATTTAGATATGTCACTTCGGGGCTATGATGGTGCGGATATGCGCGGCCTTCGAGTTGACAATGCAGGGCTCGGACCAGCATTCATCAAAGAAGTCACGTTTTCATATTGGGGAGAGCCTATAGTGAAAAATGATATGGACAGAGACAAAAAACGTCAAATACTTCAAGTTGTTTTGGATCGAATCGGCTGGCCAAAGGATGATGCTTCAAGGAACCGAATTTTAAGAACCAGCCTCCCAGCAGGTTCAGTTCTAAAGTCTGGCAGAGAAATATACATATTTGGAATTGCAACTAAACTTTCAGAGAATGAATTTAAGCAGTTTCAAGGCCTAGAGGTTAAAATAGTTTACCAGACAATTTATAATGATACTTGCATTCTTGAATTCGATCCCAAGCTAGAAAATTCATACAAGCATACTGGGTGCAATTAATCACCCAATCTCCCGCCCCTTATTCAGTGTCCACGAAATGGTGTTTCCGCGCATGATACCCGACACGGCTTTGCCGCGATTTCTTTCTAGGACATCACGCCAAGGGACGAGGGTGAAGTCTTTGGCGCGTTCTATGATGGCGTATTTTCCGCTGGGGCGGGTTATGGCGGCGCGGTAGTGGCCGGCGATCCTGCCTTGTCTTGTGCTTTCCAAATATGGTTTGCCTAATTGCGCGGATAGTTTTTTGGCGGCCTCCCCCAAGTCTCGTTTTTCTAGCGCGTCTAAATGCGATTGCGTAAGCACCGTGTTTTCATTTTCCAATATGCCTTGCTGCATTAAAAATTGCCGCCTGACGGTCAATGCGGCGTGCGCTTCTGCACCGTAACCTGTATCAGGAATGCTCGTTTCATTCGCCAGTGCTTCGTCCAGCCATGTGCGCCCTATGACGTTTGCTAAATCTTGCAATGGCCCTCTGGATATTATTTTTAAATCTACGGGCTTTGCCCATGCTCTTTGCTTTTCATAATTACGGGCGCGGTCAAGATAGTCATGAGGGATTTTCCATGAGCCATCTTTGTTGCGCGTGGCGTGTCCGGCGCGGCGCATAGCTTCGAGCCTTCTTATGTGGGCTTGGATATATTCGGGGCTGGCGCTTGGGTCGGTGGTTTGGTGCAAAGACGGGCTGTAATCTCCGTTTCTTTTGGCGGCGATTGTTTCGATGGTGAGATCGGATGGTTTGGGATGAATATCGGCGGGCGTGATGGTGATGGCCATGCCGCGCTTTAG
>JAESQI010000265.1 GCA_016765255.1 Robiginitomaculum sp.
AAACTGTTCTCACCCAAGCCTACGAAGCCGTACTCTCACCTTATAATCTCGTCACTGCGCAAGCCCTCCTGACCATAAATGACACGGAAAACCGACGCAGATGGATGAATGCCAAGGCGACATTGTCGACACTTTTAACCCTCGGCGCGATCCCGATTATCAATGAAAATGATACTGTGGCGACGGACGAGATCCGCTACGGTGATAATGACAGGCTGGCGGCGCGTGTGGCCCAAATGGTCGAGGCGGATTTGCTTATACTCTTATCAGATATTGATGGTCTCTACGATCAAGACCCAACAGAGAACCCAGAGGCGCGTCATATTCCGCTCATAAATGAGCTTACCCCTGAAATAATTGCCATGGGTGCAGGTATACATAATGGCAAAACAAAAAACATGGGTAGCGGAGGTATGGCAACGAAATTACAAGCGGCAAAAATTGCCACAAGAGCAGGCTGCACCATGGTTATTGCCAAAGGGACGCTCAACCACCCCCTCACGGCTCTGGATAACAACACAGTTAAATCCAGTTGGTTTACCGCTACAACCAACCCACTTGCTGCCCGTAAACAATGGATAGCAGGGTCGCTTAAATCCTCTGGACGTATCATGGTTGACGAAGGTGCGGCGCGTGCATTGCGCACGGGTAAGAGTTTATTATGCGCGGGTGTAACGACAATCGAGGGCAGTTTTAACAAAGGGGACGCCGTGGTGATTTGTGACAAACACAATGCGGAAATTGCGCGAGGCCTGAGCAGTTATAATTCAGAGCAAGCTGATTTGGTGAAAGGCCTAAAATCCAGAGACATTCAATCCGTTCTTGGTTATGATAGCGGCTCCCCTCTCGTCCACAGAGACAATATGGTTTTAACGTCATGAGCACGCAAATTAACGCTGATAATCTTAAAGACACAATGAGCGATATTGGCAAAAATGCCCGCAAGGCAGCGCACATATTACGCTTGGCGAGCGGTGAGCAAAGATCGAGCGCCATCAAGGCTATGGCCAAGCACGTCAAAAAAAGTGCTGCCGAAATTTTAGCGGCCAACGAACTTGATATGAACGCGGCCCATAAAAAAGGACTAAGCGCCTCCATGCTTGACCGCTTGGAATTAAGCCCTGAGCGCATAAAAGCAATTGCAGATGGTTAGGTCGCCGTCAGTGCCCTCCCCGACCCCGTTGGCAAAGAAGACGACAGATGGACACAACCTAATGGGCTAACCATCGTCAAAATACGCACCCCCATTGGTGTCATCGGTATGATTTACGAAAGCCGCCCCAATGTCACTGCAGACGCAGCCTCCCTAACCTTAAAGGCTGGAAATGCGTGTATTTTACGCGGCGGATCCGAAGCACTCCATTCCAATACGGCCCTCCACACAGCCATAATTGCAGGTTTACGCGACGTCGGTTTACCCGAAACCTGCGTGCAATATGTCAACACAACCGACAGGGACGCAGTTGGCCATATGTTAGCGGGCCTAAACGGCAATATTGATTTGATCATTCCGCGAGGCGGCAAGAACCTTGTCGAGCGCGTGCAAAAAGATGCGCGCATTCCTGTGCTGGCCCACCTCGAAGGCCGCAACCATACCTATGTTCACCAAGACGCAAGCCCCGAAATGGCGCGAGATATTTTGGTCAATGCGAAAATGCGCCGTACAGGAATATGCGGCGCGACCGAGACTTTGCTGCTTGATGAAAATATTATTGATATATTGCCAATGCTTGCAGGCGCATTACACGACGCAGGCTGCGAGCTTAAGGGTGATATATTGGCAAAGTCCATATGCCCAAACATTGATCTGGCAACTGATAAAGATTTTTGTACCGAATATCTGGACGCGATACTCAATGTTAAAATCGTGACGGGGATAGAACAGGCCATTGATCATATCGCCAATTACGGTAGCGGGCATACGGACGCGATAATCACCAAGAGTGCAAGCGCGGCAAACCGTTTCCTTACCGAAGTCGATAGCGCCATTGTCATGCACAATAGCTCTACACAATATGCAGACGGCGGCGAATTTGGCTTTGGCGCTGAAATTGGAATTGCGACGGGGCGCCTACATGCACGCGGGCCCGTAGGCGCACAACATCTGACCAGTTACAAATACCATGTTCTGGGCAATGGACATTGTCGTCCATGAGTAACCCCACCAATTTCATAGCCCGCAATAGAGCCATGACAATCGGCTTGTTTGGCGGTTCCTTTAATCCAGCCCACCACGGGCATTTACATGTGGCAAATTGTGGATTGCAACGCTTAGGACTCGACAAAATCTGGTGGATGGTCAGTCCACAAAACCCCCTGAAACCCACGCAACCTCCTTACGAAGAGAGAGTGGCAAGCGTGCGGGCCTTGGATCTACCACCGCGTATGCATATCAACCATATGGAGCGGGAATTTGGGACTAATTACACGGTGCAAACCCTGCGCCGAGCCCGAAAGAAATGGCCACGTCACCATTTTGTCTATCTCATGGGGGCCGACAATCTCCGTCAACTCCCACGCTGGCAAGGCTGGCGAGAAATTATGGAAACTGTGCCTATTGCTGTGATTGCGCGGCCTGGGCAAAAAACCTCTGACACCCTAAAAACGCGCCTGAGCCAAGCCGCACGAATGTATTCATATGCCCGCATCCCTGAACAACAAGCCCATACACTGGGGGCGTATAGCGCTCCTGCTTGGACATATTTAACCCCGCCCCTAAACCCTTTATCATCGAGCGCGATAAGAAATCGAGCAGCGATCAATCAAACTTAATTCACAGTCACTAGCCTTGACTTGTGGCCCATGTTATACCATAAGCCTCGCGTTCATGAATGGAGCAAGACACTGACTACGACACCGCAAAAATCCTTAAAAAGGTCGCCTCGAAAGCAAAACATTTCGTCCAAAACATTGGTCAACCATGTCTTGGAAGTTTTGGAAACACAGAGCGCAGAAGATATTGTCAATCTCGACATTCGCGGCAAATCAACCATTGCTGATTATATGATCGTGGCCTCTGGCCGCTCCAACAGACATGTGAATGCTCTGGCCGATTATGTGCAGCGGGGCCTCAAAGAAATCAACCACACAAAACTTGGTGTTGAAGGTTTGGCCCAATGCGATTGGGTGCTCATTGATGCAGGTGATGTCATCATACATCTGTTTCGCCCTGAAGTGCGAGAGTATTACGCTCTGGAAAAGCTATGGTCGATACCTGCGCTAAACGATGATCAATAAAATCACTCTCCCATGAAAATCACCCTTCGCGCCGCAGGTTTGATCAAGTTTGGGCCCGAACGTGAATTGATAGATGATTATCTCAAACGCGCCAATGCGCTTAGCCGTAACCTTGGCATTAAAGACATCACCGAAAGCGTGGTGGATACCCGCCGCGCAAAGTCGAGAGCCGCAGAAACCGAAACCATACTATCGATCCCAACAGATATATTGGTGGTGCTTGACGAGCGGGGCACAACCCTCACGTCTCGGCAAATCGCCAAACAAATCGCCCATTGGCGCGATGATGGGCGGCAGACTCTAACATTGGCAATCGGGGGAGCTGACGGGTTTGACCCCAATGCCCTTCCCCCTCACGCCGTAAAATGGAGCTTTGGCAAGCAGACATGGCCACATAAATTGGTGCGCGTGATGCTGGCTGAACAAATCTACCGCGCACTCTCTATTCTTGCGGCAACTCCTTACCACCGAGATTAGGTAAACCTCACCCATAAAAACTCCATTGCTGACAAACTGAATAAACCAGACTACAACACATATATGTACCGCAAACACTTCGTATTTATAGTCTTCCTTGCCAGTATATACCCTGCCTATGCCCAAACACCCGATCCAAAAAAATTGGATATTTTATCACAAAAGCAGAAAATTGCGGAAGAGAAGACTGCCACATTAACCAGTCAACAATTAGAGTTACAACAAGAAATCGAGAGTTTGCAAAATGGTCTGGTGCGCGCAAGTGCACAAAGTCGGGGCTATGAATTTGAAGCGGGCAAAATCAGTAAAACATTGGTGGAGTTAACAAGTCAAGAACAGGCTCTAAAAAATGAACTCTTGGGTGACAAAACTGCTCTTGCTGATTTTCTGGTAGCGCTACAACGTATCGAGAAAAATCCACCTCCATTTTTGCTCACCAGCTCACAATCAGTAAAGGACGCAGTCCGCACCGCTCACTTGATAAAAATACTGAGTTTATCCCTAAAAGAAAAATCCAATCATTTAGCAAAACGCATCACAGAACTACAACTTATTCAGCGCAACATGCTGGCAACGCAGGTAAAGCTCACCCATAACACCAATGAAATTGCGACTCGGTTGCGCCAGATAAAGTCTAGTATATCTAAAAAGGCAGTCCTCAACAAAAAACTAAATCTCGCTCATAAAGAACAGGAAGAACGGGCCAAAGCTTTAGCTTTAGAAGCGAAAAACCTACGAGACCTTATCAGCCGCTTTGAGGAACAGGCCGAAGCCTTGAAACCGCGCCTCAAACCCGAAATATCGACCAAATACACCTCTATTCCCTACCCGATACTAAAGCCTAAGCGAAGGTCTGCTCCCACGCCAATTTATACATCTCGTGAATTTAACCGATTTTCCGATGCACGCGGAAAATTATCCTTGCCCGTTCTCGGGACATTATCTCGTAAATACGGGTCACGACTAAAAACGGGCAATAGAGCAAAAGGAGTATATTTAAAGACACGCCCCAAAGCACAAGTTGTCGCACCATTTGCAGCTCGAGTAGAGTTTTCTGGTGTTTTTAACGATATGACGGTCATTATCCTCAATGTTGGTAATGGGTATTTCATCGTTTTAACCGGGTTGGCCACAGCCTATTCAAAAGCGGGTGACACAGTAAAAGCGGGCGAGCCCTTAGGCTTAATGCCAGATCACCCCAGTTCAAAACCAGAATTATTCATGGAATTTCGCAAAAATAAAACCAGCATTAGCCCAATGCCGTGGATCAAACAGGCATTAAAACAATAATTTAGAGAATAGTAACACCTAAATGTGATGGTTTTTTCATATATATGGACAGCTAAAGCACTAGAATTAGGTTTAAGAACCCGATAAGCTAACGATAAGAATTTCTGGAACCCATTTCTGGAACACATGGAGCCATCAATGAAGTATTTTTTACCAACCATTGGGATAGTTGCCGCAAGCGCCCTTTTTGCTTTTTCAACAAGCTCTGAGCGAGCCATCGCTGTTGAGAAATCTTCACAAGAAAAAACATTTGAACAATTGGATTTATTCGCCGATGTCCTAGCGCGTGTGCGCAATGATTATGTGGTTCCCGTTGATAATGCAGATTTAATTGATGATGCGCTAAACGGGATGTTGCAAGGGCTAGACCCCCATTCCAGCTATATAAACCCAGACCGGTTTAGCGATTTGCAAATCTCGACGTCTGGTGAATATGGCGGTCTCGGCATGGAAGTTACAATGGAAGACGGAGCAGTAAAGGTTGTTGCGCCAATTGACGAGACCCCCGCCAAAAAAGCTGGGATTTTATCAGGAGATTATCTGACCGCGATTGACGGCGAAAGTATTTTGGGTCTCGGACTCAACGACGCGGTCGACCGCCTACGCGGCAAACCTGGCGAACCGATTACCATCACTGTCATTCGCAAAGGCGAAGATCCTATGGACATTGAAATGGTTCGCGAAGTGATCAAACCATTGGTGGTTCGCCACCGTATAGAAGACGGCGTTGGCTATCTGCGCATCTCTCAATTTAACGAAAAAACATCTGGTTCACTTGATAAAGCCATCAAAGCTATTTTGTCAGAAACCAACAAAAAAGTTCCAGGTTTAATTATTGATTTACGCGGCAATCCGGGCGGACTTTTAGAGCAGTCGATTAAAGTCAGCTCAACGTTTCTTGACGGCGGAGAAGTTGTCTCCACGCGAGGGCGGCACGCGCAAGACACAGAACGCTATAACGCAAAACGCGGGGAACGTTTAAAAGATGTCCCTATTATTGTCCTTATTGACGGCGCCTCCGCTTCCGCATCCGAAATTGTGGCAGGGGCCTTACAAGATAGAGGGCGCGCCCTTATTGTTGGCCTCACATCATTTGGCAAAGGGTCTGTGCAAAGTGTCATTCCACTGCGAAATGGACGTGACGGTGCGTTGCGCCTGACCACGGCTCGCTATTACACGCCTGCGGGGCGCTCCATACAAGGGACAGGCATTACGCCCGACATTGCCATCTCATATGCTCATGATGACGGTAAAGGAAATATAGGCCGCATATCTGAATCCGATTTGCCCAATTCTATCAAAAACGAACAAGCTAAACTCAAGGCTGAATCTGAAGAAGAAATAGAGCAAACCGTAGAATACCCGCCAAAAGACTTTGATGTTGAAAACGATTTCCAGCTAAAGCGAGCCGTCGAAATTTTAAAAAATGGTAGTTATAAAACTCTCCTCGCCGAGGCAAAAGGCTAGGAGACATATTTTGAAACCCTTCCTTAAAAAAATTGGTAAATTAACGTCTCTTGTATTGCTGGGCGCGGCCCTTGGAATATCGGCTGCCAGTTTTGCAATTCCTAAAGCCGAAAACAATGCAAAAACATATGAGCAATTGGTGATATTTGCCGATGTGCTGAGCCGCGTTCAAAACGAATATATCGAAGAGGTAGAGCCCGCAGACCTGATTGACGATGCCTTAAACGGGGCCTTACAGTCTCTTGATCCGCACTCTCATTACACACCGCCACAAACCTATATAAAACAACAAAAACGAGCCCGCCGAGAATACGGAGGGCTTGGCATAGAAGTGACCATGCAAGACGGTTTTATCTTAATCGGGTATGTCAACAAAGAAGCGCCCGCAAAACGGGCGGGCCTTGTAATGGGTGATCTCATCACCCATGTCGAAGGTACAAGCATCAAGGATAAATCCCTCAATAACGCGGTTAAAAAAATGCGCGGGCTTGCTGGTGACCCCATAACGATCACAGTCAAAAGTAAAAACCAGCTGCCGCGAGATGTGGTGATCATTCGCCAAGTCGTGCAAGGGCGTGTCGTTCGCCAACGAATGTTTGAAGGCATTGGCTATGTTTATCTAGAAACTTTTAACAATCCAAATGTCGCCCGCGATCTTGGTGAAGCCATTGATATTCTCGAACTAGAAAATGGGGGTAAATTACCAGGCCTCATTCTTGACTTACGCGGCAATGGGGGGGGCTTACTCCTACAGAGCGTTGATGTAAGCAGTCATTTTCTCAATGGCGGAGAAGTCCTCTCCGTTCGCGGACGTAAACCCGAAGACAATCAACGCTACCACGCAAAGCGCGGGGAGAAATTAAAAGACGTTCCAGTTATTGTCCTCATTAGTGGCACGTCTGCGTCCGCTTCTGAAATCGTGGCGGGTGCATTACAAGACCGGGGC
>JAESQI010000266.1 GCA_016765255.1 Robiginitomaculum sp.
GACATAAAGCCCGATAATAGAGCTTAAAATGATGGCTGGATTAAATATGGCTACGTATTTTGGATAGGTTGAGTGGCCTTTTAAAATTTGAAACATCCAAAGTATAGACACCATTATCATGGCAGCGCGCAACACATTGACCAGAGGTTCATTATGGGCGGAAAAGCTTGTTAATAAGGATTGTAAATCTACCCCTGCCACAATTTCTTGTACGGTCAAGGCGAGATATACTCTCTGGCCCATCCACACCGCTCCAATCATAAAAGCTTAGGTCCCGACATAGAAAAATACTGTGCCAAGCATACCGTCGTCTGGATCAAGACGTTTTGCAAGGTGCCAACACCCCACTACATAAAGAGGCGCGGCAACTCCATTTCTTGGACACTTGGAAGAGATAGATGGCGGGGCATTTGTTGACAGTATGGCAATATGATTTATTTATATGATTCTAGGGTGATTAAGAAATGAGAAGCCCGTGTCACAAACTAACTTAGCGGCATCATTTTAACTAGGGTCGTGTATGACACGTTATTTTGTTTCAGATACTGGCATATTAACTGACCAAACAGGGGCGGTTGCTAGTTACGCAAATATTTCAGATACCCGTTTACATGTGCCGCATTTAGCACCTCATATTTTGACATTAACCCTGCCAAAAGGCGATACAGTTAATATCGTTGTTTACTATTCTTCACACTGTTGGACGCGCACTTATGATACAGAGGAACATGCTGGATACATGAAAATTATGGATGGTAGTCGCCCTCGTGCATTTTGCCATGATCGATATGCAGGATCTGCCGTATTGCCAGACTTGCTCGCAAATTTATCTCAAAACAGATTGTACCTGACACCATCAGACCGGAACTACGGAACATATAATGCTACGGCAATTTTAGAGGACGGTACGGCGTACACGGCTTTTTTTACTCTTAAGTCCAAAAAGGGGCGATTTGACGGGATTCGTCACAAATTGCGTTTGTATGTCGAAAGTGCCCATCACAGACCACAGCCTGAAAATGGGCAAAAAGTGAGTGTTGCAGTTATTGTTAGCAAGGCGCTAAAAGGGGAAAAGGTGAGATATTCTAGGCACTAGAAACGCCGAAGGAGCTACCTTTGCAGGTAACTCCTTGGTTATCTCGACAATCTCTTAGGCCTAAGCCATATCCACTATTCCAGTTGGACAGCTTGCGCTGCGGAAGGAACCTCACAGTCGATCAGGTATCCTTATGGGTACTATATAGGCATAAATCCGTTACGAGTCAATTAAATGTCAAATATACTGTCAAATAATTGTTAAGATCACACGGTTAAAAATGTCTCCTATTCTTATCCCGCCAATACATAACTCGTACTACGCCAACCCGCGCTTTCTTTCACCAACACGGCTTGCACCAGCAGACCATTTATATCGTGTAGGGCCGTATCTTGGGAGCATTTGGTAAGCTTGCCCATTTGGATGAGGTTAATTTGTCTTCGAAGCCATCTAGGAGGCGGTTGAGGATATTGGTTAGACGGACGTTGAATGTGCTGCTTCTATTGGTTTACCAGAAATTGGCTTTTTTTGGATTTACCGAGGATTACTTCCGCACCGTCAAATGCGCGGTCAAGACAGCCGAGATACCATTCAAGCCATTGCGTTATATCTAGCCCGCCTTTTTGTGTGCTTTCAAGAATATTGTAATAGGCTTTTCGGTCTTCGCGGATTTGGCTCGACATGCTGTAAAAACGGTTAGCGCTTTGTTCAGAGCGGGCGAGGGTTTGGTCAGAGATGGCGCGAGCGATGCGGCCATTGCCATCATCAAACGGATGCAAGGTGACAAACCATTAATGGGCCACCGCAGATTTGACGACCAAATCCATACCGCCATTGCCCCTTTTGTTGTGAGAGAGCCATTTTAGAAATGCCTTCATTTCTTTTTTGAGGCGTTTCGCGGCGGAGGCTTCGTAGTGGACTCGTCCACCCCCTACCTCTTTGCTGAAGCATAAGAGGGCTTATTTCAAAACAACACTCTACACATTTTCGTGAAAAGATGACCTAAAGACTATTTTGAAATAAACCGATTGTAAACTTTAAGCGGCTATCTCATTTTTTAACGATGTGAGGACAATATGGCTAAACAATCAAAAATCCGCGTCGCAGTTCTTCTGCCCGCTTATAACGAGGAAGACGGCATTGCCCATGTAATTAAAGGGTTTGCCAAATCTATGCCACACGCACGTCTGATTGTTTGTGATAATAATTCCAATGACAAGACGGGAGAGAACGCTCGTAAAGCAGGTGCAGATGTGTATTTCCAAGCCCTCCCTGGCAAGGGTAATGCCATGCGCCGTTTGTTTCGTGAAGTGGACGCAGATGTTTATATAATGTGTGATGCGGACGGATCTTATGACGCGTCTGCTGCGCCTATGTTGGTCGATAAATTAGTTGATGAGAAACTCGATATGATCGTAGCGTCTCGAAAGTCCGGCGATGAAAAATATCGTGCAGGTCATGCCGTGGGCAATAAATTATTCAGCTGGGTTATGGGCATGGCTTTTGGGCGACATTTTAACGACATTTTCTCTGGGTACCGGATATTCTCGCGCAGGTTCGTCAAATCTTTTCCCATGATGTCGGACAGGTTTGAGATTGAAGCCGAAATGACTATTCATTCTTTGGAATTACGCCTGCCTTTTGCCGAAGTGCCTGTTGACTTTTTTGACCGGGTTGGCGGCGAGAGTAAATTATCAACCTTCACGGATGGACGGCGTATTGCTTGGCTAATGGCAAAACTTTACCGCGATCAACAACCCATGCGATTTTTCTTTGCTGGTGCAGTTGTGATTGGACTCTTCAGCCTTGCTGTTGGACTTCCTGTCGTCATAGAATTTTATAAAACGGGCGCCATTATTAAAATGCCGTCAGCAGTATTGGCAGCAGGTCTTGCGATTGGCGTAGCCCTTAGCTTAACATGCGGAATTGTTTTGGATACTGTCAAACGCTTGCGTATCCAGCAAAAAATGCAAGCCTACTTAAGTGTATGTGAAGATGAAAGATAAGTCTTTTCTCTAACTAAATTGTGTAGTGCATGTGAGAATTATTCTGTTAATTTACCGCATGACATATTTTTTTAAAACCAGCATTCCGATTATACTATTGGGCCTGAGTGGGTGCAGTGCGGCAAATGTGCAAAACTTAGCCGCAGATAATCCGTCCTTGCAAACCAAAGAAGCTGTGTTTGCAGGTGGGTGTTTTTGGTGTGTAGAAGCCGATTTTGAGAAACTCCCTGGAGTGATTGAAGCTGTCTCTGGTTATGCAGGGGGGCGGACGTTAAACCCGACATACAAACAAGTGGGGCGAGGTGGTACTGGTCATTACGAAGTTGCGAAAATCATTTATGACCCAGCAAAAATCAGTTATTCTCAACTGGTCGAATATTTCTGGACTCACGTTGATCCAACCGACGCAGGAGGGCAATTTTGTGACCGTGGTCATACGTATAAAACGGCTATATTTGCCAGCCCTGATCAGATTGAAATTGCCAAAGCTTCAAAGACAGCCCTGCAAAATTCGGGGCGTTTACGAGACGCAGTCGTGACGCCAATCTTCAAATCTGTGCCTTTTTACACGGCAGAAACTTATCATCAGGATTATTACAAGAAAAACCCCATCCGCTATAAATACTACCGCACAGGCTGTCGCCGTGAAGCTCGCATTAAGCAGGTGTGGGGCAAATAAGTATGTATTCTCACTTTAATTTGTCATTCCAGCGAAGGCTGGAATCTGGCAACAAGTTCCACCCTATGAATGTGTGACCAGACCCCAGATCAAGTCTGGGGTGACAAATAGAAGCATATTGAACATAACGCTTCTTTATCGTCTACTCATCTCTGTCGGCGTATAACCATACCCTGCCCACAGGCGAAAAGTACGGGTTTTGCCGCCGCCCAAATCTAATTTGAAAGGTGGGAGTTCTTCGAGTCGTATGAAATCATCACGAAATTTATCAGCGTAGCTTAATGCACCGCTCGTGGCTAAAATACGAAGGCAAGATACTTTTTTCTCGCCTGTTAGAGTGTGGCAATCTTGATGGTGGTTGATGATCAATACTGGCCCCGCTTCTGCATGACTACCCCGTAAAGGTGCATTTGCTTCGGCGTGGTGCAGGACTTGGGATGTGTTCATCCACATACGTAGGGGCAGGCCTGTATCTTGCTCTATCCCGTAATACAGTAAATCATAAAATGCCAATCTATTATCTGTGGCGACGGCTATAAATTTATGCCCGTCATGACCCTTCTTAGCAATTTGAACCAGCATGGCCTCAGTTTGTGGCCAGCCGCGAACGCGTTTAACTGAATTGGCTGCCCCTAGCGTGTTTGTTAGTTGAGGTGATAGGCTAATAACGGCCAGAACCGATCCTAAAACAATGTTGAGTCCCACCCCAAACTTTAAAGCCCGTGGCCAATGTGAGACGGCAATCCGAGCGGTTAAGAGTGTGCCCGCCATATAAGCACTGACGGCCCAATTGGCATTGGCATGGCTCAATATAGCTTCCACAGAAATAATGATGAGTGGGCAGAGTGTAAATATAGCCAGACTTAACTCTGTTTGTGAGGGTTTTTTGACAAGGATAAAAATAGTGGCACTCAGCATGATGACAAGTGTGATCGGCCCAAGCATGCCCAGCTGTCCCAGCCAAAATTCTATCAATTCTTTAGGGTGAAAAAAGCTACCGCCAAGCCCTGCATTTTCAGCCGTATGGGTGAGGGTGGAGAAATTATGGGTCATATTCCAATACAGGTTGGGCGAGAGAATCAAAAGCGCTATGGCTATGACCATTATACCGTTTTTGGATACCAGAGCGCTGCGGGTTTTTTTGTCAAACAGCGCACACATCACGAGCCCGATGATAAAAAAGATCATGGCATATTTTGATAACATGCCAAACCCGATGGCTATTCCTAACAAAACTGCCCATTTAAAAGTGGGCTCGTCTCGCAAGTGTGCCCATGCATTGAGGGCCAATGTCCAAAAAAACAAAAGTGCTACATCGGTACTGACTATCGCCGAGGACAGCCAAACCGCTGGCATGAGGAAATAGAGGAGGGCGGCCCAAAACCCTGTACGCTCGTCAAATAAATATCGCCCCGTCCGAAATAAAATATACGTGGTCAGCGGATGAATAAGAGGTGAGGACAAGCGCACCGCCCATTCCTCGTGACCAAAAATACTCGTCGTGGCCCCAATGAGCCATGCAATCATTGGCGGTTTGGA
>JAESQI010000267.1 GCA_016765255.1 Robiginitomaculum sp.
GCCGACACCTGTGAGTGTGGCTACAAATGAAATCCCAATAATGTCCATAGATTTGCGTAGGCCCAAAAGCGCTCCGCTTATCGCAAAGACGGCGGTTCCTAGAAACCCAAACCACGTTAATATAGTATCCATTTTAGAGCCTGTACTTTAGTAATACCCAAATCTGAATATCGATTTATTTTCAATAACAAGCATCAATAATCGCTTGCGTGTCAATACCGTATGTTTTGTAGACTTCCTGCACACTACCAGTTTGGCCGAATTTGTTTACGCCAAGCGGAGTTTGTTTATGACCGTGAACACTGCCAAGCCATGCCAGACTTGCAGGATGCCCATCAAGAACCGAGACAATTTTGGCAGTGTTAGGAATAGCAGATAGCAGTTCATGCGCATAAGCCCCCTCGCCATAATCCTGCCAGTCATTGTAAAGACGATCGGATGATGTGACCACCAATAACGCCGTGTTTTTGGTTTTCGCAAAAGCTTCGCCCGCTTCTTGTGCCAATACACCCGTATAGACAATGACTGTTTTGGTATCTTTGGTCGGTGGAGCGATCCAATATCCACCTTTTATAATTGCTTCAACATCCACAGCGTTTATACTGGACTGGGGTTGATCCAGTGGGCGCGTTGACAGGCGTAAATAGAGGGAGCCGCCATTCTCTTCGTCTTGCATATATTCAAAGCCGTAGCGCATAATCGCCGCTAACTCGAAGGCAAAGGCTGGCTCATATGAAACCAATCCCGGCTGGCCCATTCCAATGAGCGGCGTATTGATGGACTGATGTGCGCCGCCTTCAGGCGCAAGCGTGATACCAGACGGGGTTGATACTAACATAAAGCGCGCATCTTGATAGCAAGCGTAGTTCAGAGCGTCGAGACCACGCGCAATGAAAGGATCGTACAGAGTACCAATTGGAAATAGACGCTCTCCAAAAATACTATGTGACAAGCCAAGAGCGGCAAGATTTAAAAACAAATTGTTCTCGGCAATGCCAAGTTCAATATGCTGTCCGTTTGGGCTTTTAATCCACTTTTGCGCGGATGGGATTTTACGATCCTTAAAGGCATCGTTTTTCTCACTGCGGTGGAACAGCCCACGTTGATTGACCCAGCCGCCCAGATTGGTCGAGACCGTAACATCGGGCGACGTCGTTATTATTCGGTCTGCAAGCGGCCCGCCCTGCTTGGCAATATCATTCAAAATACGCCCAAAACTCACTTGAGTGCTGGTACGTGCGGCTTTGTCTTGCGGGAAGTCTAGCGGGATTTCAATCTTAGGCGCTTTGTGAACACGCACACGGTTCTTTTGGATTGGCGCGTTTTTGACAGCCGTTTGAAATGCGGTTTCATCGTCCCCCACCAAAGCATGTTTATCCCATTCACTGCCGTCCATAACGCCCAAGCTTTTTTTATAGCCCGCCATTTGTTTTTCAGTCATCAGACCTGCATGATTGTCTTTGTGCCCCGCCAAAGGCAGACCTTGCCCCTTAACCGTATACATTAAAAACATAGTGGGTTTGTCATTTGGAACACTGTCAAAAGCATCAAGAACCGCCTCCATGCAGTGCCCACCAAGGTCAGTCATCAGAGTGTGTAAAGCCGCATCATCATATTCTGTCAGCAATGATGTCAATGCATTATCACTCTGCATGTCCCTTAAAATCTGTTTACGCCATTCTGCTCCGCCTTGATACGTTAGCGCGCAATAAATGTCATTCGGGCACTCATTTAGCCATTTCTTTAGAGCGCGCCCGCTAGGTTTTTGGAAGGCTTCATACAGTGCTTTGCCGTATTTAAGCGTAATGACATTCCACCCCACGGCACGGAAAAACCGTCCGATAATCCGAAATAATTTTTCATTAACTGTGCTATCAAGGCTCTGGCGATTATAGTCGATAATCCACCACAAATTCCTAATATCATGCTTCCATGTGTCAATCAAAGCTTCGTAGATATTACCCTCATCCATCTCTGCGTCGCCGACCAACGCTACCATAAGGCCCGGCTTATCGTCTTTAGGCAAAATATTTTTATGGCGTAGATAGCTTTGAGTCAGGGCAGAGAAATTCGTAACCGCCGCGCCGAGCCCAACCGAGCCCGTCGAGAAATCTACGAAGTCCCCGTCTTTAGTGCGAGACGGATATGACTGCGCCCCGCCAAGTCCGCGAAAGTTTTTCAGTTTATCAAGCTCTTGATTGCCAAACAAATATTCTATGGCGTGTAGCACTGGGGCGGCATGGGGCTTAACCGCCACGCGGTCACGCGGGCCCAAGACATGAAAATAAAGCGCCGTCATAATTGTGGAAATCGAGGCGCAACTGGCCTGATGCCCACCAACCTTAACCCCGTCCGTATTGGGGCGAAGATGATTAGCGTTATGGATAGTCCATGTGGACAGCCATTTGAGCTTGCGCTCTATGGCTTCTAGGGTTTTTATTTTGTCGTCAGTCATTGCAAATACCTGCTTGGCCAACCTAAGCTGGACGATAATTGTGTGAGAGAATTGTTAGCCTAGTTGGTGCGAGAAACCTACTTATTTAATAGCACATGAGACTGTTGACTTAAATGTTACATTTAGTGGAGTTTAAAATTCTACATTGACCTTAAATGTGCGTGCTGTATTTAAACCATGTTGCTGTTTTTGATTTCAGTTCCCTGATAATGGATATGGAACATATGATTATTGTTAATCCTATCATGCGTATTTTTTTCACACAAATTCTTGTTGTGTGCGCGTGTACGTTTTCTTTGTTTGGGGTTTCATATGCGGCGCCAATAGAGGCGGGGTTTAGTTCTATTGAATTGGTATCTGAGCGCGAAAATATTCGCTCTGGCGAGTCTGCAAGCTTTGGCATACGGATCAAGCCACAAAAAAACTGGCATATATATTGGATTAACCCAGGTGATGCTGGGAAAAGCCTACAGGTTGTTTGGCAGGCGGATGACGACATTGTTGTGGAAGAAATGCAATACCCCGCCCCTCACCTCGTCCCATTTGGGAGGTTGATGTCATATGGTTACGGCGAAGATACGCTGGTTATATTTGATTTGAATGTGCCCGAAACATATAATGACGGCGATATATTGTCTTTACGCGGCGCTGCCAATTGGCTGGTTTGTGATGACAAATATTGCGTGCCTCAAGAAGCCAATATTACCATTGATGTTATGGTGGGTCGGTCTGGCGGTATTGACCTCATACAAGAATTTAATACAGCCCGCGCCAAAATCCCGAAGCGTGTAGACTGGCCCGTTACTTTTGCGCCCTACGGAGACGACGGCGTACTCTTTCATGTTGAAATACCAAAGGATATTGCCCGCACATATCATATAGATTTATTTCCTACCGCCATAAAAATCATCGACCACGCAACACTTACGCGCGCCGATATAGATCAAGACGGGGTTGCGTTTTTAGCGGGTGCGGGGCCGAAGTTTAAACACACCTCTCAAACTGACCTTGTCATTGTTGTTGAACAAAAAGATAAGTCTCGACAGGCTTATAGATTAGCGGCAACTAAAAGTGAACTCTCTGCGCTTACAGCGACTGCGCGAGTATCTACACCCAAAGCAACGGATACAACCGCTTTAAATGTGCCCGCTCTCGGTCAGTCCCGTCCTGAAGTCACTGTAACAGGCAAGCTTACCAAATTATTTGGGGCCATTGGGTTTGCTATTTTAGGCGGAATTATTCTCAATCTTATGCCGTGCGTTCTCCCAATCCTGAGTTTGAAAGCTTTGGGTTTGGTAAAAATGTCGAGCGGAGATTTAAAACATGCTCGTATGAATGGCCTCGTCTATACGGCGGGGATACTTGCCAGTTTCCTCGCCTTTGCACTTGTCCTTGTGGCCTTGCGGAGTGCTGGAAGTTTCGCGGGATGGGGCTTTCAGATGCAGCAACCTGTAATCATCGTGATCTTGATTTTTCTCATGGGAGCGATAGGGGCAAATCTTGCAGGTTTGTTTGAATTTAGCTCTCGCTTTTCAGGTATTGGACAGGGACTTACCCAAGGCGGCGGGTATAAATCAGAGTTCTTTACGGGCGTATTGGCCGTTATTGTGGCCGCCCCTTGTACAGCTCCCTTTATGGCGGGCGCACTTGGCTACGCCATGACCCAGCCCCTCCCCATTACCATTTTAGTGTTTTTGGGACTGGGACTTGGTTTGGCTTTGCCGTATTTATTGCTCTGTTATTTTCCAGCACTTCGCGCATGGATGCCCAAACCGGGCGCGTGGATGGAAAGTTTCAAACAGCTCTTGGCCTTCCCAATGTTTGCGACGGCGTTGTGGCTTTTGTGGGTGCTGGGCAATCAAGTTGGACTTGAATATGTGCTCGGTGTTCTCATGCTGGCCTTACTGCTCACTATGGCAGTCTGGGCAATGATTAAAGGCAGGCGGAGTTCTGTTAAAATTTTGTGGAATATATTTGCGCTGATCATTTTGGGTGGCAGTATCTGGATGATCACGTCCTTGCCCGGCCTCAAGGCGACAAAACAAATTGGCGCGTATACTGGCAAACTCAACGCGCAGCCATACAGTCTGACAAAGTTGGAAAACCTATTAGCTGACAAGAAACCCGTATTTGTATACTTCACCGCTGATTGGTGCATTTCTTGTAAGGTTAATGAGAAAACCACCCTCAATAATGAGGCGGTCATTACGGCATTATCAGATAAAAACATTCAGGTTCTTGTTGGTGACTGGACAAACCCTGACGGCGAAATCACAAAAATTCTTAGACGCTTCGGGCGCGTAGGTGTACCGCTTTACCTGTATTATCCAGCAGGCGAAACCTCCATAGACAATGCAATCATCCTGCCGCAAATCATCTCCCCAAAAATCGTCCTCAACACGATTAAGCGCTAACACAATACACAGTGTAAATAAAAAAATTAATGGGTAATGGCTAAGTGTGTGATGCGTCATATTCATTCAGAATATCAATTCTAGCGTTCTCTATTGCAAGTAAATATGAATTTTAGTAATCTTTGCCTATAGAAAAATTTTTAGGGGCGCCGCACATGAAACATTTGATACTCGGATTATCGGTTCTGACGGGACTTTTGTTGTTTGTTATAGGGGCCAGTGCTGATGCACGACCTTTGAAGTTGGAAGATTTTTTAGAATACGAATCCGTTTCCAACCCTCAAATCTCGCCAAATGGAAAACAAATTATCTACACTCGGCGCAGAGTAGATCAACTTAAAGATCGACAGGTTTCAAGTCTCTGGATTATGAATGCAGATGGTACACGCAAACGGCAACTTACAAAAGGTGGCGGGGCATTATGGTCTCCAGACGGCTCACGAATTGCTCTTGTGCGTAAGGATGAAAGTAAAAAGACCCAAATATTTGTCCGTTGGATGGATGCTGAGGGTTCGACGACACAAGTTACACATGGAGAGTTTGGCCCGCGCGGCATGTCTTGGTCACCGAATGGAAAGCATATTGCATTTTTAGCCCGTGTTCCTGACAAGACTGACTGGACTATTAAATTACCTGACAAACAAAAAGGTGCAAAGTGGGCGAAAGACCCCAATATAATTGAAACACTACATTATCGTCAGGATCGGGTTGGCGATTATAACCAGAGCCATGATCACGTTTTTGTTGTACCATCAAGCGGGGGAACAGCCCGTCAAATTACCAGCGGAGATTGGAATGCTGGGGCACGCGGAATTGGGGCTATTGCATCCTCCGCACGTCTCAGTTGGTCTGCGGATAGTAAAAAAATTGCTTTTGACGGAAATAACAATGAAGATTGGGAGAAGAATTTTTTCGTGTCTCATATTTATACTGTTGATATTAAAACACTCGAAATAACTCAACTCACTAAAGGAAATGGGACTTGGACAGACCCAAAATTCTCCCCTAAAGGCAATAATATTGCATATTTAGGTTTTTCCGAACGTGATTTGGCCTCTCCGTTTTCTGATATCTGGGTGATGAACGCAAATGGTGATAATCAACATGTGTTGACGAAAGACTTGGATGACAGTCCGAGGGGATTGCGTTGGACAAAAAATGGAAGAGCCGTTAATTTTACACTGGCCAGCCATGGGAACATTAATTTTTATTCTGTATCCAAATCAGGCGATGTCACAACTTTAACCAAGGGGACACATGTCATTGGCATATCGTCCGTAAGCGATAATGGTGTCGCTGTAGGGACTAAATCTAGTTTCGTAGAACCTGGGAACATTATTAGCTTTAACATGAAAAACGGACGGCTGCAAAATCAGTTAACTGATGTAAATGCTGACATTTTTTCAGGAGTCGATTTCGGTAGTGTTGAAGAAATTTGGTATGATTCTTCCGATGGTGTTCGGGTTCAAGGTTGGATTGTTAAACCTCCAGAGTTCGATCCAACAAAAAAATATCCACTTTATCTCAATATTCATGGTGGGCCATTTGCCATGTATAATGTTGGGTTTTCTCTAACACGTCTTGAGCATGCTGCAAATGGGTATGTTGTGGTTTACACAAATCCGAGAGGGTCAACGGGCTATGGGCGAGCATTTTCGAATGCGATTGCAAATGCATATCCTGGACGGCGTGATTTTGATGATTTGATGGCTGGTGTCGATGCGACCATTGCCAAAGGCTATATTGATCAGAACCGTTTGTTTATAGAGGGCTGTTCAGGCGGC
The DNA here is from genome assembly GCA_016765255.1 of Robiginitomaculum sp. Taxonomy (GTDB): domain Bacteria; phylum Pseudomonadota; class Alphaproteobacteria; order Caulobacterales; family Maricaulaceae; genus Robiginitomaculum_A. Next base: position 6,654 of record JAESQI010000267.1, read on the forward strand.
GGTGTATTGACGAATTGGGTCGTGAGCCAAACAGATCGTTTTGCAGCTGCGGTGGCACGCTGCACTGTCTCAAACTGGATTTCCATGGCAGGGACGACAGATGTTAATGGCTGGGCAAATGCATATTTTGAGAAACCATATTGGGAGGATCCTACAAATTGGTTGGCTCACTCGCCTCTGATGCATGTGCAAAAAGTAAAGACCCCTACGCTTTTCATTACAGGAGACAAAGATTTGCGGACACCAATTGCACAAGCTGAACAGTATTATAATGCCTTAAAGCAACTTGGTGTACCAACAAAATTAATTCCTATGCGCGGCGAGTACCACGGTACAGGTTCCATTCCTTCCAATTGGTTGCGTACCCAACTTTATATCCGTAAATGGTTTGATGAGCATGATCCTAAGAACAAGACAACAGAATAACTTAGCGCACATATATATTCTGAGCGAACTTCTGGATAAAAATGCAAAGTATAAAAGGTTATTAAACGTGAAAGTGGCTCCGCAAGCAGGACTCGAACCAAATTATTAAAGATATATAAATCAACATCTTAGATGATTTTAGGTGGTGGTATGTGTGACGTTTTGTTGCCAAAACATGTGACGTTTGACGCATAATTCATGCTTAACTACGACACTCGTATTTCCAGTTTTACGCCCTCTTGTTGCTGCAAAGTTTGAATGATCCCAAATAAATTTTTAGCTGTTGGATTGCCGCTCGGACTGACCATGCGCATAAGACTTTTGGGGGATTTTTCTGTCATATCAGCGAGTTTTTCAAAGCCCATTGTGGCATTGATGTAGTTTCGCAGAAGTGATTTTCCAGTTTCTATATCGCCAGCGAGCATGTTCTCTAAACTTTCTGTAAGTAGGGTATGACGAAATTCTGGATCGCGTAAGGCTCTAGCGCGAACCGTATCTCTAAAATTTCTTGTAATA